>QMLJ01000142.1 GCA_003643935.1 Deltaproteobacteria bacterium
ATGCCGTCCAACACCGTGGGATCGGTTATCATGGATTCCTCTGCATACCTTTCCATGCGTTCCTTGAACATGGCAGGGGTGATAACCTTCTCGCCTACCTTTATGCAGAAATCATGGCCAGGCCTGTTACATGATAATACAAGAACTAGGCTAAGCAAGAGTGCTGAGAATATCAAGTATCTCGTCGAGTAAAACATCCTTGTCATCACAACCTATCTCTATAATACCGCGTGGGTCTATCTTACCCCTTCTGTCCAGAATTACCCTTACAAGTTTTTCCCTATCAACAATGGTATCATCATCCACCCACAACCTCAAACTTTTATTTAACGACTCCAGCTTCCTGATTCCAAGTTGCTTCATCATTACCCTGATCCTGGCAATGCCCAACAGGTTGATCATTGGCCCTGGTATTGGACCATACATGTCCCTGAGCTCTTCCTCAATGACATCTACGTCCTCACTCTCTGCAATGGATAATCTCTTGTACAGGCCTAGTCTCAAGTGCTGGTCAGGACAATAGGAATCAGGTATGTAGGCATCTATATCAAGCCTAATCTCTGGCTCTTTCTCTTTCCTTACAGGTTTTCCCTTCAGGCGCATCACAGCATCTCTAAGCATTTCCTGGTATAGCTCAAAACCTATGGCAGTCACACTCCCCCACTGCGCGCTACCCAGTATCTCGCCCACCCCCCTTATCTCCATATCCTTTAGCGCCATCTGGAACCCAGCACCAAGGCTGCCGTATTCCTTTATGGCCGCCAGCCTCTTCCGGGCATCCTCGGTAATTCGCGCAAGAGCCGGTATTAAAAGAAGTGCATAGCCCTTCAGCTTTGACCTGCCCACCCTGCCGCGCAACTGGTAGAGATCGGCCATGCCGAACCTGTCGGCCCTATTCACTATTATGGTGTTTGCATTAGGTATGTCCAGGCCTGAACCTATGATGGCCGAGCACACAAGCACATTTATATCACGGTCAATAAACCGGGACATTACCCTGTTTAGGTCATTCCTCAACATCTGACCATGCGCAACGCCCACCCTTGCACCAGGTACCAACTGCCTTACGTACTGGGCCATGGAATCTATGTTAAACACCCTGTTGTGGACAAAGAACACCTGGCCTCCCCTGGATATCTCTCTTTCTATGGCTTGCTTGATTATGTCGTCATCAAACCTTGCAATAGTAGTCTCAATGGATTTTCTCTCGGCAGGCGGGGTTTCAATCACGGACAGATCCCTTATGCCGGATATGGCCATGTGAAGTGTCCTCGGGATGGGCGTAGCAGAAAGGGTCAGCACGTCGACCTCGGAACGCATCTTCTTTATGCGCTCCTTGTGTCTCACACCAAACCTATGCTCCTCGTCCACCACGAGTAATCCGAGGTCCTTGAACCTGAGTCTCTCGGAGAGCAGTGCATGAGTACCTATCAGTATGTCCACCCTGCCTTTACCAACGTCTTCGATAAGAGACCTGTTGGACCGACTACCCATTGAACTTGTAAGGGCCTCCACCCTTACCGGCCAGGCATTGAACCTTTCCCTGAAGGTCATAAGATGCTGGTGTGCAAGGATTGTCGTGGGCACGAGTATTGCGACCTGTTTGCCTTGCATAACAGCCACGAACGATGCCCTTAGAGCAACCTCTGTCTTACCGTAACCGACATCCCCGCATACAAGCCTGTCCATCGGCATGGAGGAACTCATATCATCATAGACCTGCTCAATGGTCTTCAGCTGATCATCTGTCTCGTTGTATATAAAACCCGAGGCAAAATCCCTTACAAGTTCCTCGTCTATCCTGAATGAAAACCCTGGTGTACTCGCCCTTTTGGCGTATATCTCCAGGAGCTCGCCTGCAAGTTTCTCTGCATTTTTTCGCGCCCTATTCTTTGCATTCTTCCACCTTGTCCCACCAAGCCTGTCTATGATAACAGAGTCGGGATCTCCTATGTAACGCTGGAGCAGGCCCAACCTGTAAACCGGCACGTAGAGCTTGTCTCCCCCGGTATACTCCAGCAGGACGAAATCACTGCTCAGACCACCCAGCTCCAGCCTCTTGACACCCCTGAATATACCTATTCCATGGTCCCTATGCACAACGGCATCACCAAGATTCAGCTGGGTAAAGGGATTTACAACAGGTATGCCCTTGGGCCTGGGCTTTCTGTGCCGGACCTCGCCGAAGATGTCTCTTGATGATATAAATGCAATGCCCGCGTCAGGCAGGATAAAACCATGACCTATACTTCCCTCCGTTACGTAGACAATACCATGAACAGGACCTTCATTGCTCAACAGCGGGGTGGCAATTCTTTTAACCCGCATGCCTTTTGAATCAAATGCATGGATGAGTCTCTCGTACAAATCCCGTGATTCTCCGACTACGAACACGTGCATGCCCTTATCCATAAGCTCGGATACATAGGATAATGCCCTTTCTAAACGGGACTTAGGGCTACCTGCCAGGCCTGGAGATACACCATAGAACACCGGGGGCTTGACAGTCCTGTTGCCTGCTGCAATGGATGTGGATATGTGGAATATCTCGTTGTTTAGACACCTGTCTTCAAGGGTTTCCCAGGATAAAACGACCGATCTAGGATCAATGGGTTCCTGAGTCCTTGAACGGGCCTTTGAATACTCGGCCTTGAGCCTGTTGAACATGTCCGACCACAGGGCCTTCAGGTCATGGTCATCCGGGGACGCAATGATGCAATCATCATTCAGATAATCAAAGAAGGTGGCAGGTCTCTGGTAGAAGTAAGGCAAGTACATCTCTATACCCGGGGAATAAATCCCCTGCTCTATGTCCTTAAGCATGGATGGCATAAGGGGTTCCTTGATGCGTCTCAGCCTTGGCTTGGCATTCCTTATATGCTCTTTATCCATTATTATCTCGCTAGCAGGCAGAACCTTGGTGGTTTTCAGCTCAGCTCTTGACCTCTGAGTGGACAGGTCAAAGCTCGTCATCCTCTCAACCTCATCGCCGAACATCTCCAGCCTGACCGGACTTTGCATGCCAGGCGAGTATATGTCTACCACAAATCCCCTTATGCTGAACTGTCCTATGCCATCAACAAGCGGGGCCCTGGAGTACCCCATGTGTACGAGTCTTCGTGCCATCTCGTCCCTGTCAAGGTAGTCACCCTCTGATATCTCAAGCATGCATTCCCTGAAGTCTTCAGGCGGTATTGTATGTGGCAAGAGGGCATCCACAGGTGAGACAATAAGGGTTGCCTCGTGTTTTACAAGCCTTTCCAGCACGGCTATCCTCTTGGCCACGACCTCTTTTGATGGGCTTACATCCTGGTAAGGCCTGAAATCCAGCGACGGGTACTCTTGTACAACATCCCTACCCACGAAACAGTAGAGGGAGTCCATGGCAGCATACATTTCCTCCTCGTTATCCACTACCCAGAGCAGGGTTCGGCCCGTATCTAGGAATGCGTACCCCAGGAGCATAGCCCTGAGGGAGATAGGCATGTCACCCAGGGACACGTTTTTCTTTACATAGCCAGTTATCCTGTCTTTCAACCAGGTTACGAATCTACCAGACATGAACGGACCTCGAGAGGATTTGCACCAGTACAACCTATCACTTAAAGACCATATTCACTCTCTCACTATCCATGCCGGCCATACCAATCACCTTTCCCCGGCTTACAATAACCGGCCAGAACTGTCTGAGAGGACTCATTACACCCATTGAATAGAGGATTTGAGAGACCTTCCTGCCCTCCATCATATCCCCTGGTAACCATGAACGGATCGTGACAGGTCCTTTTTCCCCTTCCTTGAACTCAACTCCAAGGGTTCTGTTTATTTCCTTAACATATATATCGCCTGGGGCGCATACCTCTAGTGTATAAAAAGGCCTAGGGCCTGCTGCGTGAAACACCACGGTGTTTTTCCACCTTGTGACCCTTATTAATCTCTTTATGTTATGGGCACTTCTTTTGCCGTTGACCACGTCCATTATCATACCTACCTGGATAGAATCTATACCCCTTGCCTCGGCAAGGAGATTCGATACAACACCTATGACGAATCTCTTTACAACAGCAGGTGGCCTCTTTAAGATTCCTTCCAGGTTGAACACCTTGATGATTCCCCAGTCCAGCTCGGCTGCATCCTCAATCAGTTCTCCTGCCATGGTTTCCAACACCTGGTTTTCCTCCCTGGCTACATTGGCGAAACGGGCCGTGCTTGCTATAACGCCAGGGTTTATCCTCTTCATCAGGGGAATAACCTCGTGTCTTATCAGGTTCCTTGCAAAATGCGTGTCCCTGTTCGTTTCATCCTCTACATGGTCGATATCGTTCTCCCTAGCATAAGAGGAGATCTGCTCTCTTGTCAGTCCTAGAAGAGGCCGTATTATGCCATCTTCCCTCTTAAAGTGTATACCGTCCATGCCTCTTAATCCGCTACCGCGTACGAGCCTGAAGATAAGTGTCTCTGCCTGATCGTCCATGGTATGGCCTGTTGCCGCGTATCTGAATTTATTATCCCTCATACACCTAGTAATGGCCCTATACCTCCCTAGTCTTGCATGTTCTTCCAGGTTGGGCACATTATTACCCAGGTTAAGTACCTCCAAAAAAAA
>QMLJ01000143.1 GCA_003643935.1 Deltaproteobacteria bacterium
AAGACTTGACTTTGGACCCTGGGAACAGATATTCTACGGTGAATTTGATGGCCAGAGAAGGAAACGTGTACTCATAAAGATCATAGGAGATTAAGGCAGGAGATTGAGGTGCAGGCTAGTATGGCATGGATTAAGTGCATGAGGGTTAAAATCTTTGCGTTGGTTATGGTATCTTTACTTTTCATCCCGGCCTGCGCTCACAGGGAAAATGTCAGTACCGAGCAGTTTGATACATTGAATAAAGAACTCAAGATATGCAGGAGCAAGAAAGATAGCCTTGAAAAAGAGAACAATGTCCTTAAGAAAAAGCTTGGGGATTCCTGTAGTGAAATAGAAAAGTTGAAATCCAAAATTGAATCATACCAGATGGAAAACCAGGCACTTCTTGATAAAAATATAAAGTCTCTAGAGGACAACAAGATGCTCCTCAAGGAAATTTCGAGCTTCCAGGACATAATGCAAGAAAGGAGCGAAAGGGCATTAAGGCTTAACAAGCTGTACAAATATATTGTTTCATGCCTCAAGGAAGAGCGGCTCTCGGGAAAGGTAATTATAGTTAAGTTGAATGATAAGCTGAAGATCATAATACCGAGGCGCTCACTCTTCCCCACAGAAAGGAGCGCATGGGTCACACCACGGGGAAATAGACTGTTGAACAAGATTGCCAGCTGCATAAAGACTATGAAGCCTGGTTATATTGAGATATCAGGACACACAGATAATGCTCCGATTACAAAGGGCCACAAGATGCTATATCCCACTAAATGGCACCTTGGACTTAGCAGGGCAATTGCAGTTGTAACAAGGTTTGAGAAAATGGGTATTAAGAGCGATAACATGTGTGCAATATCTTATGCTGGAACAAGGCCTTTGGCAGAAAGCCCTACGCCTGGAGGTATGTCCATGAACAACAGGGTGGAGATAGTTATAACGCCGTAGGTGGTGCTTGTCCATAAAAAGGTAAACATTCCAATGATAGGTATAATACTTGCCGGGGGGAACGACTTGGGTTTCTGGCCGCTTAGTTCAAAGGCCAGGCCCAAACCTTTCATTGAGCTGGGACGCGGAAAGACCCTTCTCCAGAATACAATAGATCGTATATTATCCATACTGAGCCCAGAGGAAATTGTTGTTCTCACGGGAATAAAATACAGGGAGATAACTGAAAATATAACAAGGCCCCTTGGCATCAGGGCTCTGTATGAACCAATGGAGAGAAATACTGCTGCCTGCACAATACTTGCTGCCCTGTGGGTTGAGCAGAAATTCGGCGATACCACCATTATATGCCTGCCGGTTGATCATTACATAGAGCACATGGAGACATTCAAGCATGCCTGCTTGACGAGTATTCACGCTGCAATCGATATGGACGGCATCGGGATGATAGGTATTCACACCAGGTTTCCATCCACGAGGTACGGTTACATCAAGGCAGGAGATGAGATAGCGACTGGGGTGAAACGAGTAGATGCATTTGTGGAAAAGCCGAACATCACTGATGCTAGCGTCTATGCTGAGAAAAAAGAGTACATGTGGAATTCGGGTGTATTTGCGTGCAAGGTAGGACTTATACTGGAAGAGGCCTCCCGCCTGTTGCCCGATGTATATAACCCTCTTAAGGGCTTGTTCCCATTGGCCTCAGACCAGGACTATATAGCAGCCCTTTCCCGTGTATACCCAGACCTTCCGAGTATCTCGATAGATAAGGGTATACTAGAAAGGGCTAAATGTCCCATGTATGTGGTACCCTGCCCTAGCGAGTGGACGGATATAAAGGATATAGACACCTTGGATAGTGTACTTCCTAAGGATAGCAAGGATAACCATGTCCCACCAAGGAGCATGGTGGTAGAAGGGAAAGACGTGACCATACTGGGGGACGATACCCCGGTAATAACAATAGGCTTAAGTGACGTGATAGTTGCCCATTCAGACAAGGGTATTCTCGTTATGAAGAAAGGAAAGTCCGTGCATATAGAGAAGGTAGTTGGAGAGGCCGTCAAGAAGGGCTGGATTTGATCCGTTTAACAAATTTCCCTGTTATTGAGGCAATATCAATATCGCCTTTACCGAATCTCCACAACAGGTAGTCCTCAAGATATCTACTGAAATATCGGGCCATAACCGGCCAATTATTTTCAACATACCTTAGATGTTCCCCATGGGATGCCTTAGTGTCGAGTTTTACTCCACGTTTGCTAAATGCCACCAAGACCTGATCATAGAAAGAGTTGTTAAGGTGTCTTAATCCTTTGGAGAATCCGAGCCACAGCATGGCAGCGGCCAGTAAAAGACCGGATATCCAGTATATCGCGTTCCTGCCGGGGTTGATAATTGTATTACCCACGTGACTTGCAAAATAGACCTGGTCATTCAGCGAATAGTGTATCACCCACCTGATCCACCTGAATCGAATCTCGTCTATAAGGTTCGGCCTTAGCCTGTAGAGACCTGGTTCAGGCGGGGTGGGGTCTTGAGTGTGCCATGCACCTTTATCCCAGTACTCAACCCACGCATGCGCAGAACTTGCACGTACAATGTAATACCCGCCCAGGGGATTATACTCGTGAACATAGAACCCAGTAACAACCCTTGAGGGTATGCCCAGGCCCCTTAACATCAGTGCAAGCGATGTCGCAAAGTATTCACAGTCACCTTCACCTCCATTCATGACAAACCATTTTATGGGTGAAAGGCCTCTTGGCTTATATTGATTAACCAGGCTATACCTGCAATGATGCCTCAGGTATGCCGTCAGTGCAGCTACCCGTTTCCCTGCACTCCCTTCAGGTGCTATGCGCCTTGCAAGTCCTGCCACGTCTTCAAGTCCTGGTGGTACTTGTACACTGCATGGCTCAGACCTGCCAGGGGTCTCTGATACCCAGACATCGTATACAGCCGGCATGCATGATCTCCAGTAATAGTCGTCGCCTTCTTTCCTTATGTCTCCCGGTGATACTTTAACCAAGGAAAATGGATGGAAGATGTTTTTTACCTCTATATCTTGAGGGTATATGGTAAGCCTATGCATGGAATGGGATGCCGGCCTGAATGTATTGATTTTTCTGGAAGATCTCTCAAAACCCGTGATGGTGGCTTTTTCCAGGTGTGCCCCTGAAAGTAGAAAGGCCCTTGGGTGGGGTTTGTCATGCCACACTATCCTCATTACAATGCTGTTGTCCAGGCTGATATCAGTTCCCTGTCCAAGATTAATGTCTTCTGAGAAGACCTTCTTGTGCCTGTGTAGGGAATTGAACTTAAGTATCGTATCATAGGGTCTCGGTATTACGTAGAAAATAATGCACGTGAGTAAGACTACACCTGTCCCAACCTTTAACCAGTGCATGGGCCCAGGTACGTGATCAAGGAAGCCAAACCTCTCGGCATCCGCAAGATAAAGCACCAAGGGTATGAGAAAGATCATGAACACCAGGGATATTGTAAACGTTAAGCTTAAGGTGAATATGGTTGCAAAGACCAGCTCGGAGAAGCTTATGCCAAGGATTTGATAAACCTCTCTGAGTTCCTTCTTAAGCAGTAGCCTTGCAATGTCCAGGGCAATTATCATGTCTCTTATGGCAATGGCAACCTCTCCCATGCCCCATGTCCATACCCTTACTACCTCTAGAAAGATAAGGCCTAAGAGAATCATTGTTACAATTCTGGCTGAGATGATGTCCTTATCATAAGGCATCTTCATAGCAAGGACGTGAACCAAGGATATGGCGATAAAAACAGGCCATGGAAGAACCCCAGAAAGAGCCAGCGACAGTGCACCTATCACGGAGAGTAGTAGAGATAGTCCGACTATGTGCCTATATGTAAATGAGACTTTCTGCCGCATGATCGTCTACCTTGATTGGTTCTGAGATCTCCCTGACCAGGGCAAGTCTCTCCAGTATCGTCCTTTTATGGGTTCTGGAGCTATCCATGCCGCTGTAAAAGTTGTTTACTACTATGCCGAATTTCAAGCCCCTGGCATAAAAGTCAAGTACAAGGAAGGTCGCCATACCAAGCTTTGTCTCAATGTCTTTACCAGGAACGAGTACAACCAAGGTGGATACCCCACTGCTGGCATCCATGACCTTTGTAACAAGAGATACGTTTTGTTTCTTCCATGCTATAGAGGAAAATGGGTCACCCGGTGAGTATGGTCTTGTATGGGACACGCTTTCCATGTCCTTGGTGACATTGCTTCCCTTACTCCCCTTCCAGGAGACCCCTGTGAGGGATGTGTACGGTATGGGCCGGGGGTAAACAATCACATGATCTTCTGACTTAAAGGATATGGATTTCTCGAAAAGACCGTAAGGAAAAGTGGTGTATATCCTTATCTTGCCGAGGATATGCCTACCCCTTTCCTCAAAGCATGCACTTGCCTTGAGCATACTGGGTTCCCCTTTCTTTGAGATAGCAATGGGGATTGACTCAAGGTCTTTCATCACAATTCTCTTGGTATCTCTTGAAGGAGATTTTAGGACATAGCGTACGTGGGATTGCATACCGGCGAATATCTCGGCTGGCAAAAGCCTAGTGACCTCAAGATCCTTTATGTTACGTTCGGA
>QMLJ01000144.1 GCA_003643935.1 Deltaproteobacteria bacterium
CAAGCTCGTCCCCAAAAGCAAGCCAGTTATCCATAACTTCTACCTCCTTTTTTATTTATGGATAAATCACAGGCGAAACCTTATGAAGCCCCTCAGGATTATTTAAGACCAAGTTCACCAAGCGTGGCTTCGGCGAATTGTTTCATCTTGTCTTCAATGCAAAGACCTTGCTTCTCTAGATAAAATTTTCTCAGGTACCAGTAGAACACACCGCAAAGCATGATAATGAAGAAGATTATGCCTGTCTTGATGTCAGCCAGCAGTCCGAACAAGAAGATAAGAGAGAATGTTGTCACGCACCCTATCCAGGTGAACCATCTCCAGAATGGACTGAACCTGAAGAGTGCCTTTGAATAGATCTCTGGTGCCCGTTTTGGCATGAGCCACACAGCTGTTGCGCCAAGGCTCTGTATAATCATGAGTGCAAATATAACCATAAGTGCGTACTTCTCCAGACTGGCTGCAAATATAACCCCGAATATAGAGAATACAGTTACAAGGCTCACAGTAAGATACGGCGTCTTAAACCTCTCGTGTGTGCGGTTGAAGCTTACAGGTATCAAATAATCCCTGCTCCAGGCAAGCATTTCACGGGCACCCATCAATACTATGGCGTTTATAGTTGTTGCCATTGCAAGTATGGCTGCTATCGCTATGTAGGTAACCAGCCATCCTGGAAGAAAATTTCTTGCAGAAACGAGAACAGCAGTTGGACCGATCTTGGCTGCCTTGCTCCAAAGGAGTGTGCCTGTAAACACGTAGGTCTGTAACGCGTAAATAACCATGATAATGATCAGTGAGAAAATAATGGAGAGCGGTATATTTTTCCTTGGTTCCTTTACCTCGCCTGCAACCTCGGTTATTGCAATAAATCCTGCCCAAGAGAATGTTGCCACAGCAACAACCATGAAAAAAGAACCAAGGCCTTTTGGAAAAAACGGCTTGGTATAGGCAGGGTTTATATGGAATAACCCCGCTATACCAAAAATAAGCATCGCGAGGATAAGTAGTGCCACCATAAGTACCTGCACCCACTCGAATATCTTCACTCCCAAGTAATTTATGAGACCAAAGGCCAGGACCACGGAGATTGCAACGCCTATTTTGGAAACATTCGGTAAATACGAGGCAATGTACTCTGCTATTCCCCATGCCACTATACAGTTGGTGCTGATCATTGCTATCACAGCTGCTATGGACACGCTAAAACCTGCCATAGGTGACATCCACCTGGTAACAGCTACGTAGTTGGAGCCAGTGACCGGCAAGGCACCAGCCAGTTGTATAAGGTATAGTGCCGTGAATATTGCAGGCACGGCTGATATCACATATGCAAGATAGAGACTAGGCCCTGTCATACCTGCAAGGGTTGGTATTATCACGAAGATGGATGCACCTATTACCATGCCGACTATAACACCGACACACCCTGCCAAGGATAAAGAGCGTTCCAGTTCCCCGGACATAAGACCTCCTTTTTAATTATAGATTTGTATGCCTATATTCCCATAATCCCTTAATACCGGCTGACGGCAAAGCAAGACACATCTCAGTCTAGGTTAAGTAGACGACTGGCGTTTAGACCCAGCCATTTTTCCTTGACCAAGCCCTTTAAGGGCAGGGTATTGATCTCCTCGATGCACCTCTTTGCCGGTAGCATGTTATCTGTTGCGAAAAGGATACGATCCTGCAGGAGGGAGTTTCCATATACCATGATGGGATCCCAGCCTGTACCTGGCATGCCTATGTATTTCGGAGACACAGCCCCTATCTCGATGTAGACGTTGGGATGTTTCCAGGCGACCGCTACCATCTCCGTGACCCATGGCCATCCACCATGGTTTGCAACAATGGTCAGGTCAGGGAAATCGCAGGCAATCTCATCAAGGTATAAAGGCCTGCCAAAATCAATACTCCTGTTTGTGCTGAAGTTGATGGATGTGTGTATGGTAACAGGGATATCCAACTCCTGGCACTTTTCATAGAGCGGGTAGAATCTCTTGTCATTGCACCTCACTCGATATGCAAAGGGTTGTATATTCACACCCTTGAAACCCCTATCCCCTACTTCCCTTTCCACAATCCCTGCCATGTCATCGTCTTCCAATGGGTTCACGCACATGTATGCAGCGACAAATCTATCGGGATATTTTTTTACTATCCTGTACGCCGCATCATTTTGCTTCCTATAGTCACCGAACGCCCACTCTGCCTGCATAACGGCCTTATCCACGCCACCTTTTTCCATGCTCCTTATAAGGTCCTCCACACTGACATCTACCAGTAACGCTGCCTCTTCATATGTGCCGACATAGCCCTTCATGTAACTGGCAGGAAGCTTTCTCTTGGCCTCTTCTGGATCAACGTACTCCCTAATGGGTACCACCATGCGGAAATCTATTATCATGCCATTACTCCTTTCTTTTCCTTGCTGATGCGTGTTTTCGTTTTCCTGTCTTCCTAGTTCTGGCATCTGACCTCATGCTGGTCTCAAAACCCTGTATAACGAGAGCTATATCCCTTGTTTCCAGTTCCAGTGTCTCCTCGAATCCCTGGCAGATCCCTTGGTTTAAGGCCCTCTTCGAGAGTGTAAGTGCAAGCGATGAATTCCTCGCGATCCTCCTTGCCATATCCAGGGCTACTCTATCTAGTTCTTCTAAAGGCACCACCTTGTTCACAAGTCCCCAGTCCTTTGCCTGGTCAGCATCGATCATATCCCCGGTGAAAACAAGTTCCTTTGCCCTTCCCATGCCAACGAGTATTGGTAGCAGCTTTGTGCCTGCATTCGTGACAGTCATTCCCAATCCTGTCTCTGGAAAACCGAACTTGGTCCCTTTGGCAGCTATCCTGATATCGCAGTTCATTGCCCACTCGCACCCTGCGCCCAGGGCATAACCGTGAACAGCTGCAATTACAGGCTTCGGCAACCTCAGCAAGACCCTTGTGGTATCCTGCAGTTCATCTATAAGCATGATGCCCTGCTCAGGGGATGTTAAATCATGTGTCTCTGAGAGATCGTCCCCGGAACAGAATGCCCTGCCTTCACCCTTTATGATCACCACCTTGACGTCTTCCTGTCTCTCGGTAAACCTGAGCGCAGAGAGAAAGTCTTTCACGAGTTGCCTATTCTGTGCATTCAGCACCTCAGGTCTATTCAAACTGATAACAGCAATGCCATCTCTCTCAGTATATAGTATGGTCTCGAACTCCATCTCTGAGTTACCTTCTTTCTCTCTCTAATCCCCTGTTTGTCCTCTTTTTAATTTAATTACCTGTTGTAAGAGCATCAGCCCTCAGTTTTAGACCTTGCCAGGTATCGCCGAAGCTCAACCCCAACCTATACTAACATTGTCACCTGTCTCTTTATACCCTGTGTTCTCTTGCGCGATGCCTGGCGCCCGATCCTGACGCCTAGTTTCCTATACCTCCATGGACTCGAGCACCTCTTTCCTTAGCGCCTTCCTGTCTGCCTTACCTATCCTTGTCACAGGGATATCATTCCTTACTATAACCCTCTTTGGTACCTTGAACTTTGCCAGTTCCCTTTTGCACAGCTCTATTATGTGCTGCTCATTTACCTCCTTGCCCGGGGCCGGTGTGACAAAGAGCCATACAA
Organism: Deltaproteobacteria bacterium; assembly: GCA_003643935.1. Lineage (GTDB taxonomy): Bacteria > Desulfobacterota > Desulfomonilia > UBA1062 > UBA1062 > B14-G9. The sequence continues at coordinate 3,617 of QMLJ01000144.1, forward strand.
CCTCTCCATAAATCTTGTCAGGCACACCTATTGCTGCAGCCATGGCCACATCAGAATCTTTAATTACCACCTCCTCTATCTCCGTGGGTAATACAGTGTAGCTCCCAACGCGTATTATCTGTTTCTTTCTCCCCTGTATGTAGAGCCTGGAGTCATGCGTTAAATATCCAAGGTCTCCCGTCCTTACCCATCCGTCTTCGGTAAAACCTGCATCGTTTTCCTCTGGCTGCCTGTAGTATGACCCTATGGCAAGTGGACCCCTTACAAGAACCTCTCCCACTTCGCCAGGAGGGACCTCAGTGTCATTGTCATCCACTATCTTAATCTCAACCGTGGGTAGAGGCTTACCAACGTAACCCTTTGCTATCTCATCTGGATCATCGTCGGGCTCGGTGAACGTGACCTCAGACCCGGCTTCAGTGCTTCCATAGCCGTTTATGATGCATGGAGCAATCTTTTGCTTTATTCCATCAATGAGCTCTTTAGAGACCTTCTCTCCGGATAGAACGGCCAGCTTCAGGCATGATAGGTCATAGGCATCAAGGTCAGGCATGGAGAGTATGATAGCGTACATTGTGGGAACCCCGCCTATCCAGCTTATCTTCTCTTCCTGTATAGTCTCAAGAACCCTCACAGGGCTCCATGATTCCATGAGTATCATCTCTAGACCCCCTACTATCCCGGTGCCTATGAATTCTACGGTTCCACCCACGTGGCTCGGTGGTAACGCAGCCAAGGTCTTGATCCTGCCCTCAATGCCATACGGCTCAAGCCATTTCTGAAAGTATTCAAACTCAATGTAAGACATCAAAGCTATGTTCTCGTGCGAAAGAAGCGCTGCCTTTGGTATACCTGTTGTACCACCTGTAAATATGATTAATGCGCCATCATGCCTGTCCTGGTTTCTCTTTGCCTTTACGAGTTCATC
>QMLJ01000145.1 GCA_003643935.1 Deltaproteobacteria bacterium
ATGGGTCGTTTGCGTGCTTACAGGCCTGTTAGGCGTGGCATGGGGTGTACTTGTACAGACAAGGGCGCAGAGACACTTGTCACCTATCAAGGTAGGTGTATTGTTTACCTTGCAATCTGTTGTTGTCATTGGCTTTCTTGGCCTAACCTCAGGGACTGATCTGGGTCACGGGGCCATAATAGGTGTTGCCCTGATTGTCTCCGGTATAGTTGCGGGCCTCAAGATAAATTCAACGTCTAGAGAGACAGTGCCCAGGATAGATGGCTAATTCACGTAACTGCACTCAGACCATAACGACACCTATATAACTTATATGCTGTGATAAGGGTAATCAGTCCCTACCTTAGATCAAGGATCCCCCGTCACAGATAATACAAGTGCCCGTTGTATAGGAAGCGGCGTCCGAGACAAGGTATAGAACAGCTCCTGCCATCTCTAGCGGTTCTGCGTGCCTTTTCATGGGTATCCTGCTCAATGCAATGTTGTAGATGTCCTTATTCTGAAAGAGCGCTGCTGCGAATTTTGTCTCGGTAAGGCCAGGCAGTAATGCGTTCACGCGGATGTTCTTGTCAGCGAGCTCAAGGGCGTATGCCTTTGTCAGCATGATCAGGCCAGCTTTTGTTATGGAATAGATGCCCTGGAGAGGCGCCGGCCTTATACCATTGATAGAAGCAACGTTGACTATGGAACCCCCTCCTGTTTCTATCATCAGCTTTGCTGCGTGTTGTATCATGAAAAACGGCCCTTTCAGGTTAACCTCGTTGGTCTTGTCCCATATGCCCTCGTCTGCACCCAGCATATCACCAAAGTAAGGGTTTGTAGCAGCATTATTAATTAGTATATCAAGCCTGCCGAACCTTTCTCTTATCTCGTTAAAAAGGCTCTCTATCTGGTCCAGCTTTCCTACGTGGCATGCAATGGGTATTGCCCTGCCACCGGAATCCTTGATCTTGCCTGCAACCTTGTCCAGTGATTCCTGTTTTCTGCTCGTGAGAATTACATGGGCACCGTACTCGGCGAGGGTGGAAGCTATGGCCTCACCAATTCCCCTGCTTGCCCCTGTAATCAAGGCGATTTTACCATCCAGCGAAAAATTGACCCTGCCCATATCTACCTCCTTTTAATTGATATTTCCTAGCACATTGATGGTTACTTTAAGCCTCTACGAAATTTTTGTATTCCTCAAGTAGAACAGGTATAAATGTTGTCACGTCTTCCACTATACAATAGTTAGACACATTAAATATAGCTGCATTTGGATCAAGGTTAATGGAAACAACGGTCTGAGAATCCTTCATCCCTGATATGTGCTGGGAAGACCCTGATATCCCACACGCAATGTATAACCTTGGAGATACTGTGCGGCCTGTCATGCCGATCTGGTACTTGTAGCCAAGCCATCCCAAGTCACAAACGGCCTTTGATGCACCTATGGCTGATTTGTTGAAAATCTTGGCCAGATCTTTCACCAGGTGCAGGTTTTCCTCTGTACCGATGCCCCTGCCTGCAGCCACTATGACATCTGCATCGTCTAGGTTCAGGCTTTCTTCCTCAGATTCTTTTACACTAAAGGTACGCGAGATTGAAACTCCTCTATGCACGTCCTTGATTTGGACTGAGCCCTTTTTATCAGGATAACGTTCCCGCGCCTTCCATGCCCCTGGTAACAAGGTTATGATACTCTTTTTTAACTCGGGTATTATCTCTGCCTGAATTTTCCCGCCATACATGGATCTTACAAAGGAAAGCTTGCCTCCATTGGGTTTTATGCCTTCCACAGCAGTGATACACGATGCATTGAGACGGACGGCAAGGCCGGGCGCTAGGTCCAGGCCCATGGCAGTGTGTGTCATGCATATGTATAAGGGATTAATGTTTCCAATGGCGTGCTCTATGGCATGTTTGTATTGCTCTGCGTTGTAAAACTCAAGGTGATCCCCTTCCAGGCCTAGCACGTCCAGGCCAGTTGTTTCTGCAAGCATATTTGCCATGCCATTTACGGACTTTCCAAGTATCATGACCAAAACCTTTGCCCTGGCAAGGCTATTAAGCTCCAAAGCAAAGGTTATTGCCTCGTATGTTGTAGGTACTATATGCCCCTTATGATGCTCTGCAATTACCAAGATCCTTTCTTTCATTGGCCACCTTATATCAAAGATTTTTCGTGGAGAATCCCGAGTAACTTCTTTGCCTTTTCCTTCTGTGTACCCTCAATGAATGTACCTTTTGATGAGACCTCGGGGTAGGAAAGCCCTGTAAGGCGTTCCCTTTTCTCAGGTATATTCAGATCCTTTGCCTCAATGGTTAATATCTGCGCCTTTCTTGCCCTGAGAGCGTTACTTAGAGAAGGGTACCTGGGAGTATTGATTCCTGATTGAATGGTTAACACCGCGGGTAAAGTGAGATAAAGACATTCCCTTCGCCCTGCTTCTATTTCCCTTTCAACGTAGAGCTCTTTTCCTCCTTCTCTTATCTCCTGGTGCATTACCAGAGTTGCACACGGGCGATGCAGGAGTTCAGCAATAAGCTGGCCCACCTGCGAGTTCATGTCATCCTCTGACATGGCACCTGCTAAGATGATCTCATAGGTATTTGTCTTGGCATAGGATGCGATGGCTGATGCCACCTCGAAAGGAGTTACAAAGGAATCCTCATCGGTGAGTATGTGTATGCCCTCGTTGGCTCCCATTTCCATTGCCTTTCTTATGGTTGAGCTCACCCTCGGTGGGCCAAAGGATATGGTATCAATGGTTACATCATTAAATTTTTCTTTTATCCTTAGGGCCTCTTCCAGCGCAAACTCGTCGTAGCGGTTCATCCTGAAGGGGGATATGTTGCCGTGCTTTACCCAGGCGCCAGTCTCGTCAATCACGACAGGTGCCTGGCCATCAATTACCTGCTTTACACATACTAAGATTCTCATACCAGTACCTTTGCTCTTTTATAAACCAAAATAAAATTTGTCTCAAGTAAAAAAACGAGCGCTCGCTCGATTTTTATGTTGACACAGATATTTTTTCTACGTATGATTTGAAGATGAGGCCTCCGGTAGAGGCTTTTGGGTTTAGGGCGCTATGTTATTAATATAGTGTATTAGGGTTAGGACCAAGGGGTAAGGATTAATTCTATTTCTGAAATGGTTTCTACAGATGAGAAAGGTAGTTAACGGAGGTCGCTGATTTTCCTTATAGCATCTCTATCCTGCTAAGGGGGTTTCTTATGGGCATGATATTTCTTATAAGGCATGGGCAGGCATCTTTTGGAGAAGAGAACTATGACATGCTCTCGGAGACCGGTATTTTACAGTCAAGGATGCTAGGGGATTATCTTGCCGATACAGGCCAGGAGATAGATGCAGTGTATTCTGGGAAAATGGAACGTCAGAAAATGACGGCACATGAAGCCATAAAGAGCTATAGGAAGCATGGCAAGGATATTTCAGACCCTGTTGTCGTGGATAATCTTGGCGAGTATGATTTTCGAGGGGTCCTCTTGTCGCAGGTCCCTGACATGCTTGAAGAAGATCCATCTCTTCAAAAGGACCTGGATTTAATCTATACCGATCTAAAGGCCTTTCAGAGGGTCTTTGAAGGGGCAATGCTAAGGTGGGTCTCGGGTAGGTATAATAAGGAAGGTGTGGAGACATGGGAGGATTTTGCCAGGAGATCAGTGGGTGCAATTCTTGGCATTATCTCCAAGCAAGGCAGAGGAAAAAACATATTCGTATTTACATCTGGAGGTATTATTGCTGCTACCATGCAAAGGGCTCTGGGATTGTCCAACGAGGCAACCATGAGGATAAACTGGAAACTTATAAATTCATCCATAACCAGGTTTATGTACAGGTATGATACTATCACCCTTGCCGGGTTTAATTGCATACCACACCTTGAACTGAAAAAAGATAAAACATTGCTAACTTACCGTTAGCAAAAGGAGGTTTTTTTATGGATTTTGAGGTACCGGAAAAGATTAAGGTAATAACCAGCATGATAGACGAGTTCGTTGATAAAGAGCTCATTCCCCTTGAACCGGAATTCTTGAATCATGATTTCAGGTCAATGGTGCCCGTGCTTGAAGAAAAGAGGAAGATGGTAAAGCAGATGGAACTATGGGCCCCGAATTCCCCAAAGGAATACGGAGGCATGGGCCTTAACCTCGTGGAACACGGCTTTGTATCAGAGTCTTTAGGAAGGACTCCTATAGGGCACTATGTATTTGGCTGCCAGGCCCCTGACGCAGGTAACGCAGAGATTTTGTATCTACACGGCACCGAGGAACAGAAAGAAAAGTACTTAAGGCCACTTATTGATGGCAAGATAAGGAGCTGCTTTTCTATGACCGAGGTGGACATGCCTGGCTCCAACCCCGTTATGATGAATACAACAGCGGTCAAGGACGGCGATGACTATGTAATAAACGGCCACAAGTGGTATACAAGCTCTTCAGACGGTGCGGCATTTGCCATAGTGATGGCTGTAACCAATCCTGATGCTCCCAAGTATCTGCAGGCAAGCATGATCATTGTGCCGTGCGATACCCC
>QMLJ01000146.1 GCA_003643935.1 Deltaproteobacteria bacterium
AAGCTTACCTAAAGGCAGGTCAAAGATTTTGGTGTGCTGGACAGACCTCGCATACTCCAAGCAAGCAGGGACCAACAAGTAGTATCAAGGAATATTCGGTCTCAAAACCTTCCATCTACCTGAGACATTATTATCTCCGGTATCTGCCTCGCTTCCTCTGTATCCAGCGAAGTATTGTATATAACACTTACGGCCTTATCAGAAAAGGACCGGGCAGTCATTGTACTCTTATGCAAGATATCACGATCTATGAGTGGGATCAGCTTAGCTTTCCTGTCTTCAGGATTTGTATTGGTATTTAGCTCTTCCATTATGGAAGGCCTCTTGTTGAAGAGGTATATCAAGGGTAAAGTGGATTTCCCTTCAGTTATATCGTTATAAGCATCCTTGGTATCCTTGTTCTTGGGTGCCAGGTTGATGATATCATCTACAATCTGGAATGCCATACCTATATTCCTTCCATAGGCCGAAAGGATATCCATGTCTTTGTCTCCGAGGCCCGCAAGCATACCGGGCGCCATTGCACAGAATTCAAAAAGAACGGCTGTTTTCTTGTATATTATGTCAAAGTATATATCCTTAGACCTGTGAAACTTCTCCGCATACTCAAGCTCCTTGAGTTCCCCTTCTGCCATTTTCTTTATGGTTCTTACCATCTCAACCGCTATGCGTATATCCTTGAGTCCAAATATGAGCTCCATTGCAGATGCAGAGATAAAGTCTCCAGTGAGCAAGGCCGGCTTGTCACCAAACACCTGGTTTGCAGTGGGCCTGGACCTCCTCATCTTGGTTCCATCAACCACGTCATCATGAAGAAGACTGGCTGTGTGCATCAATTCCACCGAGTATGCCAGGGGAAGGGCCACATCCCTCTCAAGACCTATCTTGTCGGCAATCATCAGTACAAGCCTAGGGCGAAGTCTCTTTCCACCCGAGTCAAGGATATAGTTCCCTATCCTCTCGGTCAACACCGCGGAGCTGGAATTGAATTCCCTTAGTCCATTCTCAAATTCTAGGTCCATGATGACTAACTTTATAGCAAAGATAAGCCTTAATATCAATTACGACAACAAGCTTTGGAAATTTTTATATTGCTAGAAATACCATGGACACTATTTGACCGAAATAACATATATTAAAGGAGAGATATTTCAACGCATCTACTTTCCATTTTTCCTTATCTTATCTATTATTGCTGTCGTGGAGAAACCCTTGTGAAACGGAAGAGTAACAACCTCACCGTTATAAGACCTGACAAGGTCCCCTCCCACAATATCGGAGGGATCCCAATCTCCACCCTTAACCAGCACGTCAGGACGGATAAGCTCTATCAGCCTGTATGGTGTATCATCGTCGAATACGGTCACGTAATCTACAGAGGATAAATGCGATAGAATTCTGGCCCTTGCACCCTGGGGATTTATCGGCCTGCCTTCACCTTTTAACCTCCTTACAGAGTCATCCGAGTTTACACCAACCATTAATATGTCCCCAAGTGTTTTTGCCTCCTCCAGGTATGTTACATGGCCCATATGCAAAACGTCAAAGCAACCGTTCGTAAACACTACCCTGGCCCCTTGTCCTTTAAGCCTGCTTGCGATCTTCCCCAGTCGTTCTTCCTGGACCATCTTTGACTCTGAAGCCTGCTGTAACGCCCATGTACGCCCTGCCAGTTTTGCTGTATACATCCCTAAAGTGCGGTACAGATCTACCATCTGAGGAAAGCTTAGTGTCAACATATCCAGGTGAGCCTTAACCGTCTCCCAGTCTCCCCTTTGTATGGGACCTGTAAGTGCTGAACCACCATACTTTTCTACGTTCTTAATGGTACCCCTTACTAGCGGAAGAAACACCTCCTTACTGAGCCCTATCTCTTTAAAGATATCTTCAGCACTTGACAGCAGGGTAACAAGGTAATTGGAGGCCATCACAGCTGCTGCATGGTATAGGGGTTTGTGCTCCTTTTTTATCTCAAGTATACGGGCACCAAAGGATTGCACTATGTCCCTTGCAACCGATACAGCCTCTGGATCTCCCTCTACAGTGAAGTAACTGTATTTAAGTGACTCCTTAGCCTGGCCCGTATCCATTATGGACTGTAACGGGTGAAGACTGGAGACTTTACCTCCATGTTTGCTTATGGGCCCAAGCACACCGGATGTGAGTTGGCCGCTCATGTGGAAGAATACCCTACCCTTTAGATCCTCCTTCCACCTAAGTGCTATGTCCCTGGCAATATCTCCTATCTTTCCATCAGGTACTGTTATGAATATTACATCTGTATCACCTGGCCTGTCCGGTATTGCATTAAAGGTCTTAGGCCTTGAAATAGAAGTCTTTGAAGTAACAACCCACTTGGGTACATGTCCACTATCTTTCATCAGTTCAAGTAAGGCACTTCCTACCCTGCCAAGACCTATAACAGCGAATCTATATCTCATCCGCATCCCCTCTCTCGAGCCTATACCGGTACCTGGCCCAGTCTATGGAGTATCTCACCGCGTCAGCCGTTTCTTTTTCTATCTCCTTGTATGCCTTGCTTTCCACATAGGCCTTTACACTGCTTGATATTGGGTATATCTGTTCACTCGGCACCCACGATTCGTTCAAGCCGGTAATTTCATTTACCAGGCATCCAAGGCTCACTGCAAAAGAGACATCTGCAAGTCTATATCCCCCGAGATCTCTTATCATTGCCTTAAGACGTCCAGAGTCCACAGGTGAATAAAATGAATAAAGGTGAGAATAAATAAATGCAGAGTGATAGTATTCAGGTATATCCATGATCGCATCCTTGTGAGAGCTCGCCGCAATTCTGTAAAGAACATCCTGAATGTTTCTAAGCAAACCTAGGCCTGGGTATATCTGGCCAGGCAATCTGGGTTTTTTCTCTGAGAATTCTCCCTTTATATCTTGGAGGGCAAGCCATTCAATCTTGAGTATCAATAGGCTTTCCCATTCAAAACCCTTCACAAAGACCTCCCTTGGCCTGAAGCTTGCTTCCTTGACCACTAGCTCTATCAAACGCGTATCCTTTGAATCCCTGTCAAAATTCACAAATATGCGCGATGTAAACTGGTCATCACGGCCAAGTTTAAACAAAAGGTTATTATATCCCTTGGCCTCTAATACATCTATAATACCTGCGTCCCTAAACATACCAATTAGATCTTCTTTTACATAACGGCCTAGAAACAGATCCTCATGGTATCTCTGCTGGTCTGGAGACAACGCTTCACCTATACCAAGATCGCCTATCTCCTCTAAATACACAGGGGCCTTTTTCCCACGTCTTCTTGACCTTGATTCTGTTTTCATTGCAGTATGGTCCTTGCAACTCCGGCAAAAAGCACATACGATGCACCTGCGCTTTTAAGTGCCCTTGCAACCTCGTTTGCAGTTGCGCCTGTTGTAATGACATCATCTATCACTATCACTACCTTTCCCTTTACGCCTGATGCCACAAAAGCCCTCTTAAGATTCTTCTCCCTCTCTTTACCTCTAAGGCCAACCTGGATTGCTGTCTTCCTTGTTTTCTTCAATACAGAGAAGTCCAAGGCTATACCAGTATGCCACGATACTTCCTTTGCAATAAGCGCTGCCTGATTAAACCCTCTGGAGAAAAGTCTTGTCCAATGTAGGGGCACCGGAGTAATGATATCTATATCCATGTCCATTCCGGTCAACAGCCCTGAGATTAACTCTCCCAAAAATCTTTTAAAGACAGTCTGCTTCCTGTATTTAAAGGCATGTATAATATCCCTTATTATACCATCAAAACATGCATATGAAACCACCTTGTCAAATTCAGGCCTCCTCTCAAGGCATTCTATACACACCCCGGGCCTACCCAAGGGTTTACCGCATATCTCACACCTAGGTTGAGGCAGCAACTTTATCTTGTCCCTGCAACCAGCACATACACCTAGCCTCACATCCTCTCCTGAGCCGCAGACAAGGCACCTAGGCGGTATAATGCTATCCCTTATTTGATCCAACACGGCTTCAGATTAACATATCATGGTAAAAACTTAAATGTTCACTTGACATACAAAACAGGTTCTTATTAGATCTCTTTTAGCATCCTGCCCGGGTGGTGGAACTGGTAGACACAAGGGACTTAAAATCCCTTGGAACTTGTTTCCGTGCGGGTTCGATTCCCGCCCCGGGCACCAGTTGTAAAGCCAATCTAAAGGAAAACCTCATGCGTGTTTTTTTTGCTTAATTTTCTGTAGGTGTATGAATAGTGTATGAATGTGGTCAGGTAACCTGTCAAATTGTGCCCTGTGAGTAAGGTAGTTGCCAGGACAGGTATGAATACCCTAACCATTGCAAAAAATTTAAGGTTAGCCTTTTTGTTTCTTCTTCTTAGGGGTAACCATAGGGTAACCTTTCAAATCTTGAGTTCTTGCAATTCTGTAATTTATAGCCACCTACAAAATCTGCGCAATATAAAGCCCTTGAGAGAAGAGTGGCAACAGGATGTATACAACAGAGGTGGTTGTCCTGAACATGCAGGCCCTGGGAGACAAGCAAA
>QMLJ01000147.1 GCA_003643935.1 Deltaproteobacteria bacterium
TCTTTTTCCTGGGCAATCTCCGTTCCTTTGCATATTTGCATAATCATGCAAATATATATATTAGCAATGCCTAAGATGTCAAGATCTAAATCAGGAAAACAGGCGTAAGGTACCGGGCATCGGGTACTGGGCAAGAGAGACTGAAAACTAAATACCAGGTACTAATACCTATAAAACTCTTGAGGAAGGGCTAGACATGTTATATGTCTTTGGGGTCAACAAGAATTTGTTCAATAGGGGGTGTGAGTATGGGATTCAATGAAAAGTCTATTCCGGCAATCTTTCATAACAGGGCCGCAAAGTACAGGTATGAACCATTTCTTCGTTATAAAAAGGATGGATCTTACAAGGAAATGTCATGGACAGAGGCCCAGAAAAGGGTAAGGGCGCTTGGCCTTGGTATGGTATCCTTGGGTATAAAGCCAGGAGACATGGTTGCAATCTTTGCAGAGAACTCATGGGAATGGATCATTGCAGACCTTGCCATTATGTCTATTGGGGCAGTAGATGTTCCTATATATGCAACCAATTCCGGGGAAGAGGCTGCCTACATTCTAAATGATTCAAAGGCAAAGGCCTTGTTTGTATCTGACAGAGATCATCTGGACAGGATACTCCCTTTGAGGTCAAGGCTTAAGGATTTGAGAAATATAATTACTTTTGATGAGCTTGAATCAGGAGAGAAGTTTATAACCAGTCTCGACAAGTTGCTTGATGTGGGTGATAATGCCAAGGATGAAGATGGATCGACCTTTGAGAAAATGATTGAATCCATTGATCCTGAAGGTATTGCAACCCTTATATACACGTCAGGCACGACAGGTCCACCAAAAGGCGTGATGCTCACTCATAATAACTTTGTTTCCAATGTAACGCAGTGTTATGCCACCCACCCAATGATTGGACACAGTGACTCGAGCCTCTTGATACTCCCGTTGAGCCACTCCTTTGGGAGGACGGTAGGCCTTTACCTTATGATTCATATAGGAGCCCTTATAAATCTGGCAGAGAGCTTCTCTACAGTACTTCAGAACCTAAAGGAGACCAGGCCAACACTTATTGCGAGTGTGCCAAGGTTGTTCGAGAAGGCATATAGCGGGATACTCTCACAGGTAGATTCGTCGCCGCAATTTAGAAAAAAGATTTTCTCCTGGTCGGCAGAGGTCGCATCAAGGGCGGTCGACTATAAGGTACACAACAAGAAAATGCCAACCCTGCTTGATATGCAATATAATATGGCTGATAGGCTTGTCTTCTCAAAGATAAGGTCTGCCATGGGACTTGACAGGATAAAGGTTGCTATAAATGGAGGTGGTCCGCTTTCCGTGGACATAGATAGGTTCTTCAACGGGATCGGCATACCATTACACAATGGCTATGGCCTGACTGAGACAACCCCTGTTACCAACACCAACACGTTCAAGGTTTTTGAGTTTGGATCTGTTGGGCCTGCAGTGCCTGACACCATGATCAAGATTGCCGAAGACGGGGAGATCCTTGTAAAGGGCCCTCAGGTCATGAAGGGTTATTACAATCAGCCAGAGGCAACAAAGTCTGTTTTTACCGAGGATGGATGGTTTATGACCGGTGACATTGGTTTTATAGACGAGAAGGCATGCCTTCACATAACTGACCGGAAAAAGGATATAATCATTACTGCCGGGGGAAAGAATATCTCGCCCCAGAACATAGAGAATGCGTTGCTAGCCGACCAGTATATTGAGCAAGCCGTTGTTATAGGCGAAGGCAAGAAATTCGTAAGCGCCCTTGTTGTACCGAACTTTGCAGATCTCAAAGAGTATGCAAAGAAAAGGGGTTTATCATTCACAACGGACGAGGAGCTTGTAAAAAAGCCAGAGATAATAGAGTTTTATGACGAGAGGATAAAGTCTATCATGAAAGACTTTGCCAGGGTGGAGCAGATAAGAAAATTTACACTCCTCGCAAAAGAATTTACGCAACAGGCAGGTGAGCTTACCCCAACCTTAAAACTAAAGAGGAAGGTAATTAACGAGAAGTATGCTGATGTGATAGATTCCATGTACAAAGAATAGGTTTCTTGCATGGCCGGGTGGCTTACGATGTGTTCCCAAGCCTACCTAAGGCATAGTCGCCTGGCCATCTCTTTTTTATTAAATTTTTTCCTTGCATTTGTGTATAATTGTCTATATATAGTACCTATGGGAAGATATAATACTATATATAGTAGGCTTAGGGGAGGTGATGCATGTTTGACAAGATAAGAAAAAGGGATGGTAGGGTTGCCAGTTTTGATGCTGAGAAGATAACTTCTGCCATTACAAAGGCAGGCAAAGCCACAGGAGAATTCGATGAACATGTTGCAAAGAGGTTAACCCTCAAGGTCCTTAACCTTGCACAGCAGGTCATCAGTGGCATACCTACTGTAGAACAAATACAGGACATAGTAGAGGAGGTATTGCTATCATCTGTATATCGTAAGACTGCAAAGGCCTATATAATATACAGGGATCAGCATGCAAAGATAAGGGAGATCAAGAATAAAACAGGGGTTGACCTTGTTGAACAATACCTGGACAAGCTTGACTGGCAGGTTAACGAGAACAGCAACATGGCCTATTCACTACAGGGTCTGAACAACTATATATCCTCTGAGATAAGCAAGATCTACTGGTTGAACAAGATATATCCGCCTGAGGTAAGGATGGCCCATATACAAGGGGATTTTCATATCCATGATCTCAACATACTCTCTGTCTATTGCGTGGGTTGGGATCTCTATGATCTTCTGCTCAAGGGGTTCAGGGGAGCACCAGGAAAGGTGGAAAGTAAGCCGGCAAGGCACTTTCGCACGGCACTTGGCCAGGTTACTAACTTTTTCTATACCCTGCAAGGCGAGGCAGCTGGAGCGCAGGCCTTCTCGAATTTTGACACATTGCTCTCCCCATTTATCCGCTATGATGGACTGGACTACATCCAGGTGAAACAGGCCCTACAGGAGTTTATATTTAACATAAATGTACCCACAAGGGTCGGCTTTCAGACACCATTCACAAACATCACGTTAGATCTCAAGGTGCCCTCATACTACAAGGAGCAGGGCGTAATAATAGGCGGGGAGATAAAGAACGAAACCTACGGAGAGTTCCAGGAAGAGATGAACCTCTTCAACAGGGCCTTTGTGGAGGTCATGGAGGAAGGGGACGCCTTGGGCAGGGTCTTCACATTCCCAATACCGACTTATAACATAACAAGGGATTTTGATTGGGATGACGAAAATCTAAAGGGTCTGTGGGAAATGACAGCAAGGTATGGTGTTCCATACTTCTCCAACTTTGTGAATTCTGACATGAATCCCGAGGATGCCAGGAGCATGTGCTGCAGGCTACGTATAGACAACAGAGAACTGGTAAGACGGGGAGGTGGGCTGTTCGGATCAAATCCACTGACTGGTTCCATAGGTGTTGTCACGATAAACATGCCAAGACTCGGGTACCTGAGCAAGGATAAGGATGAATTCGTGAAGAGGTTGACCGATCTCATTGACCTGGCCAGCAACAGCTTGGAGATAAAGCGCAAGGTCCTGGAGAAATTTACCCAGGGTAATCTCTATCCTTACACCAAGTTTTACCTCTCTGGTATAAAGCAGAGATTTGGTGAATACTGGAAGAATCACTTCTCAACGATCGGTGTGATCGGCATGAATGAGGCCTGTCTTAACCTCTTGGGCAAGGACATAGGTAGCGCTGAAGGAAAGGAGTTTGCCCTGGAGATAGCAGACATTATAAGGAAAAAACTGTTGGAACTCCAAGAGGCGACCGGTAACAACTATAATTTCGAGGCGACCCCGGCAGAAGGGACATCCTACAGGCTTGCAAGGATAGACAAGGACAGGTATCCGGATATTATATGCGCAAACGAGGATGACTATGAAGACGGGGCAGAACCCTTCTATACAAATTCTACCCAGCTGCCCGTGAACTACACGGATGACGTGTTTGAGGCACTTGATTTACAGGACGAGATACAGACCAAGTACACGGGCGGCACCGTGTTGCACATATTTGCCGGTGAGCAGGTAGGTGACTGGAGGGTTATAAGGGACCTGGTGAAAAAGATATGCAAAAATCACAGACTTCCGTACTTCACGTTCAGCCCGACCTTCAGTGTATGCCCGAGCCATGGCTACATAGCAGGGGAACATGAGACCTGTCCAAAGTGCGGAGAGCCCTGCGAGGTATACTCGAGAGTAGTCGGTTACCTGAGGCCTGTATCTCAGTGGAACAAGGGTAAGAAGGAGGAATTCCAGAAAAGAAAGACGTTTGCAATGGACAAGGAGAAGTTTGCAAACCTTAAGGTTGCAACAAGCTAGCAGTTTTTGTCGGGGCAATGACCCCAAGGCAATAAGGGCCTTTGCCCCGGTATATTGCGTTGTCAATGTGCGCAGGTCAGAACCTTGGTGCTCCCCAGAGCTTGAAAGCCTTTAAGAGAGCCAGAGAGAGGGCCAGTATTCCTGAGAATACCAGGACAGTGAAGCCTAGATCCCAATCCCA
>QMLJ01000148.1 GCA_003643935.1 Deltaproteobacteria bacterium
GAAGGCCAGTAGGAGAGGTGGCCACGCCCTGTATCAAAAATTGGACATTGAAAATACCATGAATCTCCAGGCATGTCCTATAGATATCGATAGTACTGGTGCCAGCAACTTAAGCACCACGATAAGGGATATTAACCCTGCAATAATGACTATGGGGAAGCTCATCAGGAAAACGTTCATCTGCGGCACTGCCCTTGCGACAAGCGCAAAGGCAACGTTTACTAGGAGCAAAACCCCTATCACGGGCGCAGAGACCTTTAATGCTATAATGAACATCTTCGCTCCATAGGCAACTGGAGCAAAGAGAAAGCCCTGGGTGGGTAACGCAATATCAATTGGTATCAGACGAAAGCTCTCTACCATGCCCTTTATGAGCAAATAGTGACCATCCAAGACAAGGAACACAAGGAAACTCACTATATAGAGAAAGTTACTGGTTACAGGCGCATTAACGCCGGTCATTGGATCTATGACGTTTACTATTGCAAAACCCATTTGAAACCCTGCAAGCTGTCCAGCCATCTGTATCCCGGCAAATATAATATCTATGGCAAGCCCAAGGCATAGCCCCACGAGGAACTCGTGGAATAGCAGCATGAGAATATAAAACACGCCTATGTTGTCGCTGTTGACATGTGCCATAGGCACTACCGGCAATAATATCAGGCTGAGCATAAAACTAATTATGGCAACAATACGCCTTGGTATTATCTCTGCGCTGAAAAAAGGGACAATTGAGAATATAACACCTACCCTTACAAACACCAGGAAGAAGCCCAATATGTCAGGCCATGCAAGGTTTAATAGGTCTTTCATCTTACTATCATTGGAAGCGTGCTGAGCAGGTTGACCGTATAGGTAACCAGCTTCTCTATAATCCAGGGCAGGAAAACCAGGAGGGCTACAAACACAACCACTATCTTTGGTACAAAGGTAAGCGTCATCTCCTGTATCTGTGTCACTGCTGAAAACACGCTTATCATAAGTCCAACAATAAGTCCGAGTAACAGCATAGGTGCCGATATTAAAAGGGCCATCTTTATCGCGCTTGCCATGATGGTAGCAACAAGTTCAGGTGTCATCAGCCAAAACTCCTTATGAGTGAGCCCACGAGCAGATTCCACCCGTCTACCAAGACAAAGAGCATTATCTTGAATGGCAAAGATATCATGACTGGTGGCAACATCATCATACCCATGGATAGCAGGATCGATGCCACTACCATATCTATTATCAGAAACGGCACAAAGAGTATAAAACCCATCTCAAAAGCAGTCTTGAGCTCACTTATCATGAATGCAGGTATGAGAGCCCTGGTTGGAACATTATCCTTGTTCCTTGGCTTCTTCTTCACGGTTATGCTCATGAAAAGCGCAAGGTCTTTTTCCCTGGTCTGTCTGAACATAAATTCCCTGATGGGCACCTCGGCTTTCTTAAGCGCCTGATTAAAGGTAATGTATCCATTCCTGTAAGGATTTATGGCTTCATTGTTAATCTTGTTGATCGTGGGCGTCATGACAAAGAAGGTGAGAAAGAGTGCCAGTGCAGTCAAAACCTGTATGGGTGGCATTTGCTGGGTGCCAAGAGCTTGTCTCAAGAAGCCAAAGACCACAACTATCCTTGTAAAGGATGTTACCATGATAACAATGGAAGGTGCCAAGGCAAGTACCGCAATCATGATCAGTATCTGTATTGCACCCACCATGTCATTCGGGCCTGTTGCACCATTAATGCCTATAGTCACGCCAGGTACGGTTATATCCTGCGCATATAATATGCCTGGCAAAAGAATTATAACCAGGGCAGGCACAATAATTGGCATGCACCTGTGGTTATGTCGCATAATCATCACCGTGACTATACTTATCCGTCAACCTATCGAAGCTATCTTCACCCAGGTCCTTTACAAGGGTGACACTGTAATAAGTAACTCCCACAAGGAGTAGAGTCTTACCTGTCTTGACAAGCGCCAGTCCCGCCTTCTGATTTAATGGAACCTGGCCGATCACCTCCAGACCAAGGGTCTTCTTTGCCCTTGCCACAGGCCCATATCTCCTTAGTGACCAACCCAGTGCAAATAGCATTGCAACAATGACCATTAAGACCAAGAATGTCTTTAGACCTGCATATGCGAGGGGAGACTGGCCTGCAAATGCAATACCAGGTACAAGCAAAGAAACAGGTATTAAGACTAAATATTTCACCCCAGCCTCTTTACCCTTTCCATGGGGCTTACAATATCGGTTATCCTTACCCCGAATTTCTCGTTGACAACAACAACCTCGCCCCTTGCTATCAGCTTGTTGTTCACCAGTATGTCAAAGGGCTCTCCTGCAAGCCTGCTAAGCTCAATTATGGAGCCCTGTCCCATCTGCAAGAGGTCATTGACAAGCATCTTTGTTCTCCCCATTTCCACCGTAACTTCTAGTGGTATGTCCAGAATGAACTCGAGGTCTTTCGGTGTCCCGGTCTTACCTTTAGCCCTGTCAAGATCTGCGAAATCAGGTGCCTTCCCTTCCTTTGCCTCCTCTTCAAGCGCACTTCCCCACTCTGCTGCCAGCCTTTCCTCGTCTGCATTTGCTTCAGTAGTATCTTCTCCTGCATCTACGGTGCTGGCATTGGCTACCTGTTCTTCGGCCGTGTCTCCCTGACCACCCTGTGCCTCGTCTTCCACCTCATCCTCATCACCTGTACCCTCTTGCAGTTCTTCCTTTACTGGTTCTTCGGAAGCCTGATCGGTCGATATGGTAGCGCCAGCCTCTTCTTCAGCTGTTTTCTCCTCTACCTTTTTCTCTTCTTCCATAACCATCCTCCCCTAGTATAAAGGTTCTTCTATTATGCTCTCAATCTCCACTGCCATTGTCTCTCCGACCTTTCCTGGCCTTGCATAAAACTTTGGAATCCCCTGGACCTTTACTATAAGCAAGTCATCCACGTCCTTATCCAGGACAAGCACATCACCGGTCTTGAGGGTCGTAATATCCATTCCTGTAAGTGTTGTATTGCCAAGTTCCACGCTCAGCTCAACGCTTGTCCTAACGAGCTCGTTCTTGAAACGGTTCAGCCAACCAGCGTCAACCTCTCCCTTATCCTCGCTCTGGAAGCCAGCATACAACCTGTCCCTTATGGGTTCTATCAGCATGTAAGGAAGACAGAGCATGATGTTTCCTGTTGTTTCATCCATCTCCACCTCGAACTGAATAACTATAAGAAGATCATCATTGGGTATTATACCTGCAAACTGGGGATTCATCTCGCCCCTGACATACGAGAAATTAAGCTCATATACGGGCTTCCACGCATTTGTCCATTCCTTTATAGCCGCATCCACTACCTTGTACAGCATGCGTTGTTCTATCGCGGTAAACTCCCTCCCTTCAACCTTTACGCCCGTGGTGCCTCGCCCGCCGAAGAAACAATCTATAAGGGCGAAGGCCAGGCCAGCCTCCAGCACTACGAGCGAATTCCCCCTTAGGGGCTCTACCTTTACAATATGAATGCTCGTTGGCACAGGCAATGACCTCATAAAATTTCCAAATTTAAGCGTATCCATGGATACAGGGGTAATATCCACCATGCGTCTCAGCATGCTGGAGAGAGAATTCCTGAAGAAGCGAGTGAACCTGTCGTTGATTACGTCCAGGGTGGGCATCCTACCTCGGATGACCCTATCCTGGACAGTGAAATCGTATTTCTCTATTCCTTCCTGAGCTTGGTCGACCGAGGCAGACGACTCTGTCTCGACGTCACCGCCCACCACCCCCTTGAGCAGTGCATCTACCTCTTCCTGGCTGAGTATCTGTCCCATGTCCTCTCCCTACTGTATAACGAACTCAGTAAAATAGATCCGTACCACCTGTCCCGTGGCAAGATGCCTGTTGACGGCACTTATTATCTCTCTCTTCAGTTCCCTCTTTCCTGCTACGGTTGATACATCTGCAAAAGATTTACTGGAAAGCAGTGTGATTATTTCGTCTCTCACCTGTGGCAATTTTTTGTCGATCTCTGCAGAGAGTTGATCACTACTAAGTTCCATCCCTATCTTAACCTTAAGGTACCTGGTACCCTGTGCATCGGTTAGGTTTACAATAAATGTATCCAGATCCTTTATCGGCCCGATTGGCCCTGCAAGTGTACCTCGTTGCGGTATATACGTTCCCTGTTGCACCTGATGTGCCTGTGGTGCCGCCTTAGTTGCATTCTTGGCTTCTGCCTCCTTGGTCTTTGGTGCCATGAACAGGAAATAGCCTGCGGCAGCACCACCAAGGACAAGTATCACGAGAAGCAGCAGGATGATAAGCATCATGGGCGACTTCTTTTTTTCCGTTGTCTCTTCCTTTTTATCTTCTTTTTCCTCTGCCATAAGATCCCCCTAAAAACGATCTCTTAGTAAAACTATTTCTACCCTTCTGTTTTTCTTCCTCCCCTCCGGCGTACTGTTATCAGCTATTGGCCTGGTTGGCCCATAGCCTGCGACGCAAAATCTCCTGGGAGAGAGCCCTGCTCCATACAC
>QMLJ01000149.1 GCA_003643935.1 Deltaproteobacteria bacterium
ACCAGAAAATAACCATTGGAAGCCTGTTAACACCTGTGAGCCATCCCCCAAGATATACCACATTAATAGTATAGGGTTGCATTTATGCGACTCTCATATGCAGTTAAGGTCGCATAAATGCAACCCTTGCTTATTCCCAAGTTAGAATTGTTAAAGTATTAATAACTAGTTACAAGATATTAAAGTCTTGGCATGCACATTGCAGTCATAGACATGGAAGGTCAAGTATGAGGATAGCTATCCCAGTATTTGGAGATCAGGTGGCAACGGTCTTTGATTTTGCGCAGAGGCTCAATGTGTACGACGTGGATGGCATGCGAGTAATGGGTAAGGTAGAGGTTGATATGGCTGACGCACTTGTTCCGGTAAGGGCTTTTAGGCTTAAGGACCTGGGTGTTGATCTGCTCATATGTGGTGCCATCTCGACGGACCTTGCAGCAATGGTGGTTCACTCTGGTGTAGAGGTTATACCCTTTGCAAGGGGGATGGCGGACGAGGTGCTGAGGGCTTTTCTGGTCGGCGGCCTCACGGATACGCGTTTTGCCATGCCTGGGTGCAGAGCTGGTCAGAGGTGGCAGAGACAGAGAAGGAGGATGAGGGGAAAGTGGTAGAGCTTCTATATGTTAAGCTCTAAGCGGGATTGATAAGGTACTGGGATAGTAGTCTGGAGTCAACAGAGACAAGTAATTATAAAGAAGGAAAGGAGGAAAGGACATGCCTTGGGGAGATAGGACAGGGCCTTCAGGAATGGGGCCAATGACAGGACGGGGCGCAGGTTACTGCGCAGGGTATCCAACGCCGGGCTACATGAATCCTGGCTATGGCTACGGCTATAACTACAGGTATGGCTATGCCAACCCGTATCCCTACTATCGCGGTTACCCCGCAGGTGCCTGGTATGGACCTGCCTGGGGTAGAGGATATGGTTGGGGTAGAGGCGCTGGATGGGGGCGCGGTTTTGGGTTTGGCTGGAGAGGTCGTGGATTTGGAAGATGGTGGTGGTGAGACCACGAGAGAGAGGTAATTTATGACAGAGCGCGACCCAAGGGGTCCGTTAAGGTTCAGGTTCAGAGGTGGTAGGGCAGGGACATTCTTTTCACCCTTGTCCCCTGGTAGTACTGGTATGGGAAGGAAAACACTAGTAGGCCTGTCTTTACCACTGATAGGTGTGTTTTTAAGGGATGTCTCCAGAAAAGATTCAAGGATCGGCTCTATAGCCAGGAGACTCCTGGGCAAGGACACAAAGATGAAGGTAGTAGAGTACAAGGCCATTGAAAAGGACAATAAAGGTTCCTAATAAAGACTTGAAGGAGCAAAAAAGTAAAGGAGGAGATATCATGCCAAGAGGAGATGGAACAGGACCACAAGGCCAAGGACCAAGGACAGGCAGGGGCATGGGACCCTGCGGAACAGGTAGGGGAAGTGCGCCTTCACCTGGCCGTGGCATGGGAATTGGCCGCGGACAGGGTAGAGGCATGGGCCTGGGCCGTGGCATGGGAATTGGTCGCGGACAGAACCGTTAGAAAGGCTAAAAGCATAAACAAGTTATACCAGGAAAGGAGGATAGGATATGCCTTGGGGAGATAGGACAGGGCCTTCAGGAATGGGCCCAATGACAGGACGGGGCGCAGGTTACTGCGCGGGTTACGGTGTACCTGGATACATGAATCCCATCCCAGGACGTGGATTCTGGGGTAGAGGAGGTGGCTGGGGCTGGCGTAACTGGTACTATGCCACCGGGCTCACTGGCTGGCAGCGTTTTGGCGCTTACACGCCGTATGCACCGGGCACATACCCCTATGGCACGCCTGGTGTGGGCATAAACAAGCAGCAAGAACTGGACGCCCTGAAAGGCCAGGCAGAATACCTCGAAGATGCCCTTGAGGGAATAAACAAACGCATAGCAGAGCTGGAGGCCGAGGTAAAAAAGAAAGAGGGGGAATAGCTGGGTAGCTGTCATATCAGCTTTTAGGCACCAGGCGCCGGGCAAAAAAACAGGCGTCAGGCACCAGGCGCCTGGTGCCTGGGGTTTTACAACGGACAGCTGAGGCCGTAAAAACTAGATATATGGTACAAGGTGCTGGCTACTACTGTGCAGTAGGCGAGAAGAGATATCAGGTGTTTGATTTTGGACCTTGTCTTTAAGGCTGAAAGCTGATAGCTGACAGCTGAAAGCAAATACAGAGGAGAGAGAAGATGAAGATCGCAGTTTCGGCAGAAGGACCATCCCCGGATGACAGGGTGGACGTTCGTTTTGGCAGGTGCCCTTATTTCCAGATAGTGGATCTGGATACCATGGAATTCAGGGCAATAGAGAATCCCAGTGTTGCACTTGGTGGTGGAGCAGGCATTCAAGCAGCCCAGATGATAGTGAATGAAGGTGTTGGCGCAGTGCTGACAGGAAACTGCGGGCCAAATGCATACCAGGTGTTTAGTGCAGCAGGTGTGCAGGTAATAAGCGGGTCAACAGGCACAGTAAGGGAAGCTGTTGAGAGTTTTAAGACAGGCGGCTTATCCAATGCCTCGGGCCCGAGTGTGGATTCTCACTTTGGCATGAACACATCAGGTCCAGCAGGGCCTGGTATACCTCCGGGTCCTGGCATGGGCATGGGCCGTGGTATGGGCATGGGACGCGGCATGGGAATGGGCAGAGGCATGGGAGGTGGTATGGCTCCTGGCATGGGGCCGGCACCATCGAGTCCTGATAAAGCCCCCAATACAGGTGGTTATACGAATGACGTAGGCTACAAAAGGACTCCCTTTATTGCAAAGATAGATGCCTCCAGATGCACTGCCTGTGGAATATGCGCAGACATATGTCCCTTTGGAGCCATAAGGATGGAAGATATTGCAGTGGTGGACAAGAATCTCTGCACAGGGTGTGGCGTATGCGTGAACAAGTGTCCCCTTGATGCAATAACCATGGGTAAGGCAACTGATTAAGGACAGGTGTTAGAATCTAGGCGTCAGGAAGAGACAAGGTATAGGGTTTAGGGTCCAAGGTATAGGGTATAGGGTACAAAAAAATAGTAGACTGGTAAAAGATAATGGGAGAGACAGAAAGATTTGCAGGAGATTCTGGGGGTTGAAATTGCATGAAAGAGAGTTTTCTTGTTGCATTTGGGACAGATGATGGTGAGACCTTAAGAGACAAGGGTCATTTTGGTGATTCACAGAAATTCGGTATATATAAGATAGGTAAAGATAGTGTTAGCTTTGTTGGGTGGAGGGAGAACGCAAAGGTAGAAGAAGACGAGACGCAAATACACGGTGATCCCAGGAAAGCTAATGCTGTAAAGGCAGTACTTAAAGAGGTAGATGCGGTCGCCTCTGTTGAGTTTGGACCTAATATAAAGAGGCTATTACCTGTTAAGGCATGTATGATAATGGATCCAGGCACCCTTGAGCATGCTGCCCGCGTGGTTCAATCCAACCTGGACAGGCTTGTCCTTGAGATAGAAAAGGGAGAGCAGAGGAAAGTACTTGATCTCAGGGATCTTTCTAAAGAGGGTTCAGGACCTTTACGCATAGCAATTGCCAGTGGCAAAGGCGGCACGGGAAAGACCACGGTGGCAACATGCCTGGCGCAGGTTGCAGAAGGACTAGGCCACAGTGTTACATACCTGGATTGTGATGTCGAAGAGCCTAATGGACATCTATTCCTTAAGCCAGAGATAACAGAGCGTATGCCAGTGGGCCTACCTGTGCCCAAGGTTGACCAGGATACATGTATATGCTGTGGAGAGTGCACCGAGATATGCCAATACAGCGCAATAGTTTGCGTCAAGGACAAGATACTGACATTTCCTGACCTGTGTCATTCATGTGGGGGATGCGTAAGGGTCTGCCCGGTAGATGCCATAGAAGAGGTCCCGCGTACCGTGGGGACGCTTGAACAGGGGAAGGCAGGAGGCATTGACTTCATACACGGCAGGCTTAACATAGGCGAGGTAATGGCTCCCCCACTCATAAAGGCTGTTAGGGAAAGGGCAAAGAACAATGGCAATGTGAATATGCAAATAATTGATGCCCCACCAGGTACTTCCTGCCCTGTTATAACTGCAATAGGAGATGCAGACCTTGTTGTACTCGTGACAGAGCCTACGCCTTTTGGACTCAACGACCTTGACCTTGCCATAGACATGGTAAGGGAGCTGGGGTTAAAACACGTGGTGGTTGTCAACAGGCACGAGGATGATAATAACAGCGCCAGGGAATTCTGCAACCAGAAGGGCGTGGAGATAATAGCAGAGATACCTGACGACAGGCGCATAGCAGAGGCGTATTCACGTGGTGAGACAATGGTGTCTTCTTTAGAGGAATACAAGGGCATCTTAGAGGATATGTATGAGACGATAAGGCACAAGGTCAAAGGCAAGGCCACAGAGGCACAAAGGGACAAAGTAAAAAAACAGGTG
Source organism: Deltaproteobacteria bacterium (assembly GCA_003643935.1). Taxonomy (GTDB): domain Bacteria; phylum Desulfobacterota; class Desulfomonilia; order UBA1062; family UBA1062; genus B14-G9. The sequence goes on from QMLJ01000149.1 coordinate 4,419, forward strand.
TAGGGTATAAGGCATAGGGTATAGGGTATAAGGTGTAGGGCGTAGGGTATAAGGCATAGGGTA
>QMLJ01000150.1 GCA_003643935.1 Deltaproteobacteria bacterium
CAGACACAACGATTTTTATAAAACTGCATCTGTCAAGGTCATGGGCAAGAAACCAGGTTCCTTCATTAGCAAGAGAGGCCGTGCCATAACCTATGCTCTTACAATACCTAGGAATGCACCAAACAGGGAAAACGCGATAGAGTTTGTCAAGTTCCTCCTAGGCAATCAGGGAAGGGAGATCATCATGAGGGACGGCCAGGGTTCTATATCACCAGCATTGGCATCAGGGTTCTCGAACCTGCCGGAGGAGCTCAAGCCCTTGTGTAAACCCGAATAAATGACCAAGGCCAAAGGCTTCGTAGCCGTATTTATCATAATGGGCACGGTGATCGTGCTTTTTGTGGTGTTGCCGATATTCGGCATAGGTATTGCTACCCCTATTCACAGCCTGCTTGAGACTGCAAGGGATGCCGAGGTGATCTCCTCCATAAAACTCACCTTCTTGAGCGGGCTTTTTGCAACCTTGTTTGCCGTGTTATTCGGAACCCCGCTGGCGTACATACTTGCAAGGTACAGATTCCCCATGAGGGAGGTGGTGGAATCCATAATAGACCTACCCGTGGTCATACCCCACTCAGCTGCAGGCATTGCACTACTCACTGTCCTGGGAAGAAACACTACTATAGGCCACGCGTTCTCTGTAATCGGCATACACTTTACCGGGACTGCCATAGGCATTACCACTGCCATGGCCTTTGTTTCCGTACCCTTTTACATAAATGCAGCAAAAGAAGGCTTTGCATCTGTAGACAGGAAGCTTGAGAAGACGGCATATACCCTTGGCGCATCAGGGAGCCGTGCATTTTTCAGCATCACCCTTCCCCTAGCAAAGAACCACCTTGTATCAGGTGCCATAATGATGTGGGCAAGGGCCATCAGCGAATTCGGAGCAATAGTGATACTCGCATACCACCCTATGGTCGCACCGGTTCTCGTGTACGAACGTTTCGAGTCTTACGGGCTTGCCTATTCAAGGCCCGTTGCATGGCTTATCATACTAATATCACTTGTTGCATTCACGAGCCTAAGGCTTATGACCAGGAGGCGCAGGCATTGATAGAGCTAAAGGATGCAACAAAGAAACTGGGCAATTTCACACTGGGCCCTTTGAACGTAAACCTTGAGAAGGGTAGTTATTCGGTTGTGCTTGGGCCGTCTGGTGCCGGCAAGACACTCTTCATGGAGATTATTGCAGGCCTTTCAGACCTGGATTCAGGGACCATAAGGATTAACGGTAGAGATGCACTTGATCTCCCTCCTCAGAGACGCTCCATTGGTTTTTGCTACCAGGACTACGCCCTCTTTCCAAACATGGACGTGTTCGAAAATATAGCATTCGGGTTGAGGCTGAGAAAACATAGGGATATAAAGCCAAAGGTCGGAAAGATAGCTCGTGTCATGGGCATTCAGGACCTGCTAAAAAGAGATGTGAAAGACCTCTCCGGTGGAGAAAAGCAGAGGGTCGCCCTTGCAAGGGCACTTGTCATTGACCCGGATATACTGTTGCTGGATGAGCCGCTCTCTGCACTGGACAAGGCATCGGCATTACAGCTCATAAAAGAACTAAAGCGCATACACAGGTCTCGTCCGAAACTTACAATAATACATATTACTCATGATTTTGATGAGGCGCTATCTCTTGCAGAGAAGGTCCTTGTGATGAACAACGGCAGGATCCTGCAGTCAGGGGAGCCCAGGGAGGTCTTTAATAAGCCGAAGGACCCATTTGTTGCATCCTTTGTAGGGCTGAAGAATATATACAAGGGATGGGTCGGAAGCCACGACGGAGTTCCTGTATTCGAGACAGGTGACCTCAAGTTCAGGGTGATAACAGACTGTGAGGGAGATGCATATGCTACAATAGCAGCACACGATGTAATTATATCCATCGAGCCATCTGAGACCAGTGCAAGAAATCACTTTGAAGGCATTGTAAAGGACATGGAAGATAAGGGTATGCTCATGGAACTAACCGTTGATATAGGCGTTGACCTCACGGTCACTATCACAAAGGAATCAGCATTGCGCATGGATCTGCATGATGGAAAGAGGTGCCATGTACTGATAAAGGCAACTGCCATACACGTATTCAAGGCATAAGGGCGAGTGTTTACTTTTTTCTTTGCCACATGCCTATACCCTTTGCCCTGGCCTCCTTTTCGTAGCTCAGGAACAGATCCTTGTACTTAAAGTCAAACCTGCGGTATACCCTTGCCCAGCCATCCTTCACAATACGGGCATTTACCAATGTTCCATCGGTCAAGTAGACATAAGCAAGCGTCCTGCCATACTTGTCAAAGGGTTCAGGCCCAACAGATATCTTCACCTTCTCATCCAGGAGCATGTGCGTAAGATAGCGCTTGCTTTCATAGCCAAAGGGCTCTGCGCTGCCATAAGGCGAGTTTATCTCTGGCGCATCAATGCCTATGAGGCGTATCCTAGTCCCGTCTTCTATCTGTATTGTATCACCATCATACACCTTTGTAACGGTATGGACATCCAGTGACTTGGCATCGTGCAGTAAGTAGGCTAGAATCACGACAACCACAATGACAAGTGGCCAGCGCACGTAGTCCTTCATACATGGCCTCTATTCAATCCCTTTACGAACATCAGGTCTTCTCCACCATGTCCCCTGTACCCCTGAGCACTGCATCCAGGTAGACATCAGTATGTGTTGCAGGTCCAAGGTGATTACCAGGCAGTATCTTCAGGCTTAATTTTACACCCCTTGAGAGCTCCTCCGGGTAAAATCTCTCCCAGAATGCCATTATTTCCTCTTCTTTTGGGTTCATTGGATCTTTTATGCCTGCCTGCTTACTTGCATTTATCAAGCTGTCATCTGCACCGAATATTACAACTATATTTTCCACACCCCTGAGCTCCATGTTGGAATCGTCCAATAGGACAGCTGCATCGCTTATGTCTACCCAGGGCCTAAGTATCTTATAAGGTCTACGCTGCATTATGCCTGATGGTATGGCTCGCACAATATCACCCACCACGCCCCTTGTTATACCAAGGGCAGAGCCAAGCACGTCAGTGGTATATCCTTCCAACATAAGTCTTGATATAAAGAGTGCCTCCCTGAAAAACTTCAGCAAAAGTCCTGTTGTAGTCCATGTACCATAACCAGCAGGGCACATCTGTGCTATTGACTTTATTGATGCAGGATATGCATGTGCAAGTCTCCTTGCAAGCACGCCTCCATGTGACCAGCCCACCGCGGTAATACCTGCCTTTGCATAAACCCCTTCCACATAGGCATTCTTACCCATCTCTTTAGAGTCCACCACTATCTCCATGTCGACCATGGGTTCATAGCCATACACGTCTATACCCATGCCATAAAGCACATATCTCGCCATCTCCATGAGAATAACATCCTTACCCCTATCACCGATCCAGTTTTTATCATCTCCATAGGGCGTATCACATACGGGTACAATAACAATGCCCGACCTAGAGCCCATGGCAAGCCTGGACGTGAACTTGTATAGGTCAGTAGGCCTTTGTCCGTGGCCGTGGAGAAAGACAAAGACATCCCCCTTGAGCTTGCCTGATGCCATGTCTAAGTCTTTTTCCTCAGGAGACCTTGCATCAAGGACAATGTAAAAACCAGCGATCCTTTCCCCATTGAACTCCACCTTTAACTTCTTCATGCCGGGTTTTTCAGGCAATTTCCTGTGAAAGGGACCTGAATACATACTGTCCATCAAATACCTCCTCAGTGCAGGACCAGCGGCGATAATTATAATTATAGTATCATACTATAATGCCAAGGGTATACCTTCCCTTTGTGCTATCCTTCTCCAGTACCGGTTGTACAAAGGATGGGAATCCTTGTGCAGGGAAGACATCCTGTCAAGATATCTCCTTTCAATATCTCTTGTAAGCTCAAAGGAAGACCTGGATATGTCGTCTATGTCCTTATCATCACTTAACCACGTGTAGAATGGAATGTTCAGCATGCTTGATTCCAGCGAACGCACTTCGTCCTGGATTTGCCTACCCAGCACGCTGTAATGAAACAACATGCCAAGGTGAAACATCTCGTGCATCCACCACCAAGAATCGCTTGAAAACCCCTGCCCTCCCTTGTCAATGGCAGAGGGGAGACCCTCTTCAGCCATGGGTATCACGGGTTTAAACGTACTCATGCACGGTGCAGAGCCAGCCGTGACAAAGATCTTGAAACCATCAGAGTCATCAAGGCAAACAACCATGGACCCTGTAGTCTGCGACCTCCTTATCAGGGGGTCTGCAGCATGCATGCATATATCAGAATTTCCACCCCTGGAAGGTGACGAGCCTTGGTGAAAGCGCAGTATCTCGAATGCATCGCCATGTGTGAACCTGCCCTTTAACATGGTAATGCGTTCCAGCACAAAAGAGCGCCTCCTTGCAGCACCTGAGAAAAATGTCATTATCCTGTCCTC
>QMLJ01000151.1 GCA_003643935.1 Deltaproteobacteria bacterium
ACAGAGGCTTTGGTGATACGGTATATGTTCACGACATCCGCCTTTTTCAGGTCAGCAACCTCCCCTAGGTTCAGGTGATCAAGGGGATCAAACTCCATGGGCACAAGAACCTCCATGTTAGGCTGCACTATTACATCCTCGCTGTAGTACCTGAGGGAGACCTCCACCCTGCCCGTACTTAAGGTCTTGTAAACATCCGGCGAAAACCTAAGCCACTCGCCGGTGGCATCTGATTGAAGAATACCAAGGCCTTTCCAGAGCTCGACTAGCTTATCAGCAGCATCCTCGGCATCGGGCATCTCAGGGGAAAATCTTTTCATGTTCAGGAATATGACTCTCTTGAGCTTGTCACTGGAGATTATGCCGTCCTTGATAATTGCATAAACCCTGGTATCCAGACCAGGGACATGTTTCAAGGATTCGAAAAAACGCCACAACCTGTAGTGTATGTCTCCATCCATGGCGAGAGCCATTGCCCGGCCCGAATTGACCACAACCCTACCGTCTTTTTCCTCAAGGCAGCCCAGGCTTACGAGCTCCTTGTACACCCTTTCCACGTCCATCAAAGAACCTAATGTCTCTTCAAGAACTGTCCATCCTTTCTTGAATGGTTCCATGCCGGAACGGCATCTGATCCTCCGGGACTGAATTACATTTATCATGAGAACGTGCCCTGATATGCCAAGTCCCTTATGTTCCATCCAATCTAGACCATGTGGCAGGACCTTGTTAGCGTACGTTTCAAGTATAGGCTCTATGGATGGTAATAATATCAAGGGGTCCCTCCCGGTGAGCCCACACTGGAAAACAAGCCCTAGGTTTCCAAGCCTCTCTAGCCTCGACTTTATCTCGTCTAGACGATTATAATAGACGCCCACAACAACAGGCCATGATACATATCCACCAAGGTCTTTCAGGTCTTCAAGAAGTGCCCTATCCTCAGCCGACAGCCCATCAAGCACCTTGCCAAGCATCTTGATATCATCCAGCGTGCTGGCTAGAGTCTCCGCATCTGTCTTCCTTCCCAGTATCCTGGAAGATATAAGCTCTACCATGTAGGGAGGAAGGCTATAGATGAGTTCAGCTGTCGAGATCCGCATGTGAGAATTCCTTAATCATGTACCTGTAACCTTGTTCCGCCAGGAAAACCTGCCTCTTGTGAGCAAAGTTTTCCTCCGGGCTTTCTGAGGTGACAAGTGTATAAAAGGTTGAAACCCTCTTCTTTGGCCTTAATATACGACCTAGCCTTTGGGCCTCCTCCTGTCTAGACCCAAATGTGCCCGAAACCTGTATCGCCACCGATGCATCAGGTAAATCAATGGCAAAGTTGGCAACCTTTGATACAACCAGTACTGGTATGTCCCCATGCCTGAAGGCACTGTAAAGCGTATCCCTCTTTGACTCGGAGGTACTACCTGTTATCAGAGGCACCTTCAGTATTGACGACAACCTTTTCAGCTGATTTATGTATTGACCGATTATGAGTATGGACTCCCCCCTGTGCTTGCTTACAATTTGCTTTACAAGTGTATCTTTGTATGGGTTCTCAGAGGCAATCCTGAATTGCATCCTATCGCTTGCAGCCAAATATTCACCTTTCATGTGCCTTGGTAAAGGTATTCTTATCTCGTAGCATATTGCCTCGGCTATAAAACCCTTTTCTTCGAGTTCCTTCCATGGCACATCGTAGCACTTTGGCCCTATCAGGGAAAATGCGTCCTCTTCAAGCCCATCCTCCCTTATGAGGGTTGCAGTAAGGCCCAGCCTTCTCTTGGCCTGAATCTCTATCGTTGCCCTGAACACCGGCGCAGGCAGCACATGCACCTCGTCATATATAAGGAGACCCCAGTTTCTCGCCTTCATCAAGTTCATATGTTCAAATGGACCCCTCCTTGATTTTCTGTATGTAAGGATCTGGTAGGTTGTCACAGTGACCGGTTTTATCTCCTTTCTTGGGCCTGTGTATTCCCCGACATCATCCCTTTCTAAGCTTGTCTTGTCCAGCAGCTCTGTTATCCACTGACGCACAGCTGCAACGCTGGTACATAGGATAAGTGTACAGGTCTTCAACTTTTCCATGACACCTATCCCAACCATGGTCTTACCTGCCCCACATGGAAGTACCACTATTCCCTGGCCACCCCTCGGACTTCCATTTGCCCAGAAATTATCAACCGCCTCCTTCTGATACTGCCTCAATTCGAACACCTCTCCTGAAAGCGTGTTTCTGCGTAGATGAAATCCAAGTGGGTCACCATCATCGTAACCGACCATATCTTCAGCGGGGTAGCCCATCTTAATAAGAAGATGCTTAAACCTGCCCCTTTCATCCGAGGGGATAATGAAACTCTTGGGGGATAATATCTCCTTTACCACAGGTCCTAACTTCCTGTTAGATAAAATCTCCTCCAGTATACGTTCATCCCTTACCTCGACAATGATATTTGATTTGTCAGCCCTTGAAAGACTCACAGATCCCCAGCGGGAGAATGCTTCCCTGATCCTAGAAATAACGCTTTTAGGAATCTCGTACCTGGAGAAACTGCCTAGCCTAGTCATCACTTCATCGAAGGTCATGCCTGTTGCGGCAGCATTCCATATGCTGAGTGCTGTTATCCTGTAGGTGTGCACATACTCTGGTGACTTAACGAGCTCTGTGAAAGGTAGAATGGCATCCCTTGCGTCCTCGTATGCCTCGGACATCACTTCTAGTAAGATGCTACCATCGCTCTGTACTATGATTGGTTTGTAATTGCCCTCCATAAGAAACCTAAAGGATCCCATATATCCATCCAAAAAGCAAGAATGCATTTGTATCAAGTGAGAAGGCTTATTGCCTGAATAGTCATTTAGGAAGAGGGAGACTATTACGGATTCATGAATCTACATAACAAGCACGCAACAACAGGGTATGCCTCAAGGGCCAGGAAATTATGAACTTAAACGAAAATACAAGCTAGTACCCAGCCTAGTTAGCATGGAGGAAGCAAGCAAAAAACCACTCCCCCTGCTCTTACATACTCAGACGACCTCTATGTGCCCATTAGGGTCTTCGATCACCTCTCCTATAACAGAGGCCCTTGCATGTCCATCCTTCAAAAGCCTCTTCAGAAGATCATCACTACCTTCAGGGCCTACAGAGAGCAGGAGACCACCTGATGTCTGAGCATCAAAGAGAACCCATTTTTTCCAGTCTGGTACGTGGTCTTTGAACACAACATTTTCTCCGCGGAATTTTCTGTTTCTCCGCGTTCCAGGCGGTATCAGGCCCATCTTGGAGAACTCTTCTACCCTTGAGAACAGGGGCAAGGCATCCGAGTAAATCCTCGCTCCCATGCCAGGACTGGCCTCTATCATCTCCATTAAATGGCCTGCAAGTCCGAAACCAGTGACATCGGTACACGCTCTCACACCATGTTCTACAGCCGCCCTAGAAGCCTTCATGTTCAACAGCGCCATGCTCTCAGTAACCTCTTTTTCTGTCTCTTCATCAAGGAGGCCGCCTTTTAGTGCATTATTCACGATTCCAGTACCAAGGGCCTTGGTCAAAATTATTTTGTCACCTTTCTTTAGATTACCCTTGGTCAACATATCATTTGGGTTCACCACTCCGACAACAGAAAGTCCATACTTAATCTCCTGAGGATCTATAACACTATGCCCCCCAGCAAGTGTCACACCTGCCTCGACAAGCTTGTCAGCGCCGCCCCTAAGGACTTCTTCTAGAAAAGTCAGGCCAAGCACTGATATTGGGAAACACACCACGTTAAGTGCAAGTACGGGTCTTCCACCCATGGCATAGACGTCGCTCAATGCATTTGCCGCTGCTATCTGCCCATACATGTAAGCCTCTTTCACGATGGGGGTGAAGTAGTCTATGGTTACAATGATGGCAATGTCATCCTTAAGCCTGTATACAGCGGCATCATCATATATGCCTGTAAGCAGGTTGGGGTCAATTGCAGTGGATATGACACTCAAGACCTTCTTTAGGTCACCCGGACCCAGTTTTGTGCCTCAACCACCACCTAGTATCGTACTATCAAAGCAAAGATCTTTGTTTTCCGCCTGCAAGATATCCTCCTTACCGGTTTCTGTACCCACGAAGTATCAACACTTAACCTTATTTACTGTTAAACAAAACCACAGGTCAAATTCATAAAGGCTATATAAAAATGAAGACTATAAACAAGATTAATGCCCAGGCGCGGATGTGATGTGTCTTTGTTTTTATTTTGCAAGGATATCTGTTCTTACAGATGTTTTGTATTACAGATTGAATCAAACCGGTATCAATGATAAATATAAAAACTCAGCTTTATCTAAATTTACATTATTACAGAGGAGGATTACATATGGCAAAATTCAAGGAAACATCCATGGGGGCTATTTTCCAGAACCGCGTACAAGAATACGGGG
>QMLJ01000152.1 GCA_003643935.1 Deltaproteobacteria bacterium
AACGAGAGGTTCCTCATGTTCCAGGACGTGTCTAAGTTGACAAGACTTATAAAGGGCCTATTGAAAAGGGTAAGCTCACCATTTCAGGAGGACATGTACAGAAGATACATGCTGGATAGCAACTCCGCATCTATCCTGTTCCTGGAAAGGAGAGACAGCGCTCAGGCGATTGATACTATCGTGGAGTTGCTCAAGATACAGCAGCTAACAGACAAGCCAATATTCATGGTGCCTCAACGTATAGTCTATGCCAAGACTCCATTAAAGGTGAAAGATGCATCAAAGAGCGATGCAGCTCAGCATGCATCTCTCCAAAAAATGTTCACCCTTATAAGGGCAAAGGACAAGGGCTTTATAGAAAACGGGGAACCCATAAACATCAAGGAAAAGATCCTCAAGGCAAGAAACGAGTCCAAGTTCTTAGACGAGATAGCAAAGGAAATTAGGGGGGAACTGATACAATGCATATCATCACTTGGAAGCAACATATCTGGGGCCACAATAAAAGAAAGAAATTTCCTCATACAAAAGACCATTGAAGACCCCCTACTTAAGTCCTTCCTGAGGTCCTACTCTATGAAGCAAGGCATACCAGCCGATTTGCTTAGTGATAAGGTGCAAAAGATGCTTGATCAGATCGCAGCAGACCTCAGCCCTACATACATAAACATGTTCAACAAGACACTTACATGGATATTCAATGACATTTTTGATGGCTTGGATATTGACAGGAAGGGTCTAGAGACCGTGGCCAGGGTGGCAAGAAAGGGCTCGATAGTATATGTTCCGTGCCATAAAAGCCACATAGATTACCTAGTGCTCTCATATTGCCTGTTTCACAACTGGATGAGCGTGCCGCTTATTGCTGCAGGGGTTAATCTCTCTTTCTTCCCCATGGGTTATATATTCAGGAAAGGCGGGGCATTCTTCATGAGGCGCACCTTCAAAGGCAATCTGTTATACTCAGAGGTATTCGCCGCCTACATACGTACTATACTGGGCGAATCTATACCCATAGAGTTCTTCATAGAGGGGACAAGAAGCAGGTCAGGTAAGCTTATGTTGCCCAAGAAAGGCTTGCTCTCAATGATAGTAAGAGGATGGGATGCAGGGGCAACAAGAGACGTTATCTTTGTGCCTGTGTATGTGGGTTATGATACGGTACTGGAGGAAAACTCTTACATCAGGGAAATGAAAGGAGCGCCTAAAAAGAAGGAAAATCTTTTTGCATTAATAAAGGCAAGGAGCTTCCTGAAACGGCGTTACGGAAAGGTATACATACGCTTTGCCAAGCCGATATCACTCAGGGAGTACATGAAAGGCAAACCCAAGTTAGCGCAAATGGACGAGGTAAGGAGGAAGGACCTGTACGACGGCCTTGCCCGTATCATCGCCAGATCCATATACAGCGAGACAGTAGCGACACCCTTTGCCATATTGTGTGCTGTCCTAATGAATCAGACATCAGCCATGGAAGAGAATTACATAAAAGATGCCTTTCACCTGTACGTAGAATATCTTGAGCACATGGGCTACAACAAGGCATCATCGTTTAACAACATGGACGGGGCATTCACGGATGCACTGAACCTGGCCAAGAAGAAACGTTTAATATCTGCTGTGAAGGGTGAAGAACCAAGCGAGCCCGATCTCATAGAGGTTCCACAGGACAGGAGGCTTGCACTTGAATACTACAAGAACACGGTCTTGAACCTCTTTGTGCCCATCTCACTTGTTGCCAACGTCTTGATACGCTATCCCCACGGCATAGAGAAAAGGAGATTCATGGAAGAAATAAAGACCCTTTCCTCTTTGGTGGAAAACGAATTTTTCCTTGACACAAATAACTTCGAGAAAACCATTGACTTCATGCTGGAGAAGAACCTGGTATCGAGATCCGGGGGCATGTTCTATGTACCTCCTGATAAAAAAGATTACTGTTTGATGTTCGTAGGGCTCATAGAGAACTACCTTGAGTCGTACCTAGCTGTTGCACTAAGCATATCCAGGGTAGAAGGGAAAAAGGATGTGCTTAGAGCAATAAACTCTTATGCATCGCGCATGTTCAAGAAGGGTACAATAAAGAGACCCGAGGCCCTGTGCCTGCCTAACTACAAGGGGGCACTGGATACCTTCAAGGCCAAGGGAATACTTGATCAGGATAATAAGATAGTCAAGAAAGAAGAACTTGATTTCATAGCCAACGAGATAGAGGAATACCTTGAGGACTAAAGGCTTCCGCCTACTTTTAACGATCCTAGTCACCATTTCTCTCGCTGCAGGGGGTTGTGCCCACGTACACAGACGGCATGCATTGTGGCAACAGGTAGGCATGGCATCCTGGTATGGGAGAGACTTCCATGGAAAGCCAACTGCATCCGGCGAGACATACAACATGTATGCATTAACCGCAGCGCATAGAACCCTACCCCTGGGTACATTGGCAAAGGTTACCAATCTATCAAATGGAAAGCACGTTGTCGTCAGGATAAACGACAGGGGGCCATTCGTGGGTTCGAGAATAATAGACATGTCTTACGGTGCAGCAAGAAGGCTAGGCATGGTAAAAACAGGTGTTGCAAAGGTGAGGGTAGAGGTGCTAAGGCTACCAAAGAATTGCAAGTTTCTATATACGTTGCAGTTCGGTGCATTCAGGGATAGAAAAAATGCCAACCAGGTAATACAAAGGCTCGAGGAGATGGGATATAAACCAGTTGTTGACAGTTGGAAAGCACACGGACACAAGTACTACAGGGTAAGGCTCGGGCTTTTCAGAGACATATCCAGGGCGAGAGAGACGGAGGAGAACTTTGACTCGGCAGGTATACCCTGTATAGTAATCGCTCTATAGAGGGCTAAATATACACAATATTATTGGAGGTGGACTCATGAGTGAGATTATGGACGTTATGGCTAGGGAGATACTGGATTCAAGGGGAAATCCCACCATAGAGGTTGACGTGTACCTTGTATCCGGCGAGTTAGGCAGGGCGGCAGTACCTTCTGGAGCATCAACAGGTGAGAGGGAAGCGCTAGAGCTGAGGGATGGAGACAAGAAGAGGTACGGTGGCAAGGGTGTACTTAATGCTGTGGAAAACGTAAACAAGAGGATAGCCCCAAAGATTATAGGTATGGACAGCCTTGACCAAGTAGGGATAGATAACGCTCTATTGGAACTGGATAGTACAGATACAAAATCAAAACTAGGCGCTAATGCAACAACAGGCGTCTCGCTTGCAGTTGCCAAGGCAGCTGCAAATTTCCTTGGCCTTCCTTTATACAGCTACCTTGGTGGCCCATTTGCGAGGGAGTTACCAGTACCACAGATGAACGTAATGAACGGTGGTAAGCACGCGGATAATAATGTTGACCTTCAGGAATTCATGATAACACCGATAGGGGCACCAAACTTCAAAGAGGCACTGAGATATGCATCAGAGGTCTTCCATACATTGAGAGAGTTGCTCATATCAAAGGGACATAGTACAGGAGTGGGGGATGAAGGTGGTTTTGCCCCGAATCTCAAGACCAACACAGAGCCACTGGATTTTATCACGCTTGCCATTGAGAAATCCGGCTACAAACCTGGCGAGGATGTGGCCATTGCAATGGACCCTGCTGCAAGCTCTTTTTTCAAGGATGGTAAATACATACTAGCAGCAGAGGGTAATGCCGAGAAGACATCAGAAGAAATGGTGGAGTTCTACGAGAACATAATATCCAAGTACCCCGTCGTATCATTGGAAGATGGACTCGCAGAGAATGACTGGGACGGTTGGAAGGTCCTGATGGAGCGTCTAGGCCGAAAGATACAGATAGTAGGTGATGACATATTTGTTACAAATGCCAAATACCTGGCGCGGGGAATTGAAGAAAAGTGTGCAAATTCAATACTTATAAAGGTAAACCAGATAGGCACGCTTACAGAGACCGTGAACACAATAGAGATGGCGAAAAGGGCTGGGTTTACAACGGTAATATCTCACAGGTCAGGAGAGACAGAGGATCCATGGCTTGCTGACCTGGCTGTAGGTCTCTCCCTAGGTCAGATTAAGAGTGGCTCGATCTCTAGGAGCGAGAGACTCGCCAAGTATAACCAACTTCTTCGCATCGAGGAAGAGCTGGGGGCAAGCGCTATATTCAGGGGTAAAGACGTTCTGTACAGCGTGAAGAAGTAAGGTAATCAACACAGTGTTTATAGCATCTGTTATATAAACTATCAGCACCTGGTCTCCGTGGTCAGTGGTTTGTGGTTCGGTTGCATCCTGTGAGTTTGCGAACATTAGTACGGACCGCAGGCCACTGACAGGTATAAAGCATCTGTGATCAGTTATGTAACTGTGCAGAATTCCGAGATGTATCAAACAACATCTGCTGGGTTTAATTATCAAT
>QMLJ01000153.1 GCA_003643935.1 Deltaproteobacteria bacterium
CCGTATCAGGCTCAATAATCCTTGCACAAGACCACATCCCCTCCCATATCTCAGGTAAAGTTTCCTCATAACCAGATCCTTCCTCTGTCTTCTTTATATCCCTTTCTGCACTTGAATATAGGATTAAAGCCTCGGCCAAGGATCCTGACTTCTGATGTCTTTCAGCTGCCAGCAGACTATATTTGAGTGACATATCCGTATCACCGCTCTGGCGGTAATGATAGGCAAGCGTGTCAAACAGCCCCTGCATCTCTCCTTCACTACCTGCCTCAAGCGCGGCTGCTATCCTGGCGTGTAAAGACACTCTAGCCCTCCTTAGTATGCTTGCGTATATCACTTCTCTTGCAATCTCATGCTTAAAACCATATAGGCCGCATGCTCTATCCAAGACCTTTATGAAACCAGCTGCAAGTAGAGCTGCCATGTGTTTGTCCAGTTTGCTAGGTTCTGATACAACACGCAACAGCAAATCCCTTGAAAAGGTGCTTGATAAGGCCGATGCTTCCTGAAGCAGGAGTTTAGCTCCGCGATCGAGGCCGTCAAGGCGTGCAGATACAAGCGTCTCGACTGTGAGGGGCACCTTTGTCATTATGCCCTTCCTCGTAGTGTATACAGGATAAACAATGCCCTTCTCAAGGAGGTAAGTCGTAAGCTCTTCCACATAAAAAGGGTTACCGCCTGCCTTTGAATAAATAAGTTCTAGGGTTGACTGGTCCGCACTCATACTGGGGGATCTTCCAGCTGTGAGAGATGCTATCATATCCTTAACCTGGCCCCTGTTGAACTCATCGAGCTGTATTGTTGTATCAACATAGGGTAATATTAAGCCCTCGCGGTGGGTTAATATAAAGATACAAGGGCAGCGATTATCATTACCAGAGAGGAGATATTCCAAAAGTTCCATGGATGAATTATCTGCCCAGTGCAAGTCCTCTATGCAAAAAACCGTTCTTCCAAGCCTGGATACCCTGTCCAGCAGCAGCTTAAAGGTATCAAATATCTTGCCTTTCCAAAGCCCAGGATCTGCATCTGACACAGTAGTATAATCCTCGGCCCCCATAGCAACTGTTAAGTACCTGAAATGCAAGCTTGAGCCCGTAATGGAGACGAATCTTTTCTCAAGGACTTCTAAGCCCGGCATGAAGGCGCCTGCACCCAGGATCTGCCTGGCAATCTCCGAGAAAGGTAGATAGGGCACATTATTATGTGACTGAAAGCACCTGGCCTCATACCAGCTCGTACTATTATCATCCAACTTCTTTCTATACTCAGAAACCAACCTACTCTTGCCTATGCCTGCCTCTCCTCTAATAGAAATTGCCACCCCTCTATCGCTTATAAGATCTTTATAGGCCGTGCCCAGAACCTTAAGCTCCTCTTGTCTACCTATAAACCTCGGGGAATCACCATGTAACTTATTGGAATGAACCTGTTCTTCCCCCCTTTCTGAGACAACCCTGTAAACACGGGTATGCTTGCGAAAACCCTTTAAACGATGCCTACCCAAATCCTCCAAGACAAATCTTTTCCTGGCATATGTATACATGACCTCGCCAATAAGTATCTCCCCGGGTGCAGCCATGTCAGAAAGGCGTGATGCCTGGTTGATCGGACTACCAAGGGTCTTGGGTGAAAGTTCTGTCGTTTTACCCCCCTTAAGCAGCACATAACCGGCATTTATACCTGTATGCATCTTGAGATTAACACCTGCTATGGATCCCAGATCAGACGAAATACCATCTATAACACGGTGTATCCTAAGGGCCGCCCTTATGGCATTTATCGGGTCGTCTTCACGGGCCTTACGGGCACCAAACAAGGCTACCACGGCATCCCCTATAAACTTTTCCACGAGCCCGCCATGAGCTGATATTACCTCCACGGCAGCCGAGAATATCCTGTCCATAAGATCCCCAAGATCACCTGGATCAAGGGCCTCTGATATGGTACTGTAACCACTCATATCCGAGAAGACAACAGTGACCAGCCTCTGGTCTGCATCTTCCTCCCTGTCTTTCCATAAGGGGTATCCACAATGCCTGCAAAACCTGTCTTCAGTGTCAACCTTCATCAGGCATACAGGGCACCTTTTGTCTGTATTACTTGCCAAATGTCATCCTTTCATATAATGAAAAACTACATCCCTAAAAATAATACGATATCCCTCATGTTCAAGGTCTGTTAAGACTTTGACTTGATTTTTAACAAAGCCGTTGATATGAGGTACTTGTTTATAAAAACTTGCCAGGAGGTGTTTATGGATATCCGCCGCGAGATACCTGTCGTAAAGGTAGCAATCAGAGGCGCAAACGGAAGGATGGGGTTGCAGGCCATATATGCGTCCATGGAAAATAATGAGGCCATACTGGAAAAGGCAAAACGGCACGAACTTAGTGAGGACGATGTTTGGTTAGACATAGTCTTCGGTGCATTTACCACGGATATCCCAACGGTACAAAAACTTTTAGCCGGTATTATGCGCTCGGAGAAAGACAAGATATTCGAGGGATATGATCATGATGGACATCCGATATACAGGCTGAAACAGGACGGGAAACCTGAACTTAGAACAAAATACGTGGAGCAGGATCTCTCAGAAGAGCCCCAGAGGGATCACGTAATCCCATTTGACAGGCAGGAGGTAGTAGACACCCCAGAGGGTATCCCAGCAATAAAGATACTCTCAAAAGATAAAAAGGAGGTTCTATCTACTATCAGGCACGTGAATGTCCGCTATGGAGAACTCTCAGGAGAGGCCATAATGGACAAGGTCCTTGACGTAGCATCTTCCCTTGGGGCCACTGTGTTACTTTCCTGCGTTGGAGACACGGCCAAAAAAGCCCCAAGCATGGTGAAATGGCTGGATAAGATACACGAGAAAGGATACACCTTTGGCTTCCTGGAATCAGCTCCTGCAAAGGGGTGGGGGAAAAGAATGCTTTCCAGGCAAGACGTCATCAGTATTCTGGTATCAAGGAATTTCAGCCCAACAGGAACACTATTCAGGACTGGTTTCTCTCTGAAGAGACCCCTTTTCGAGTTCAACACCTTTGAATTCAGGAGGGCCAGCGAGAAATTCAAGACCATTATGAACAGAATAATATCAGAGATCATATCTCTTGACATGTTCAAGCCATATGCAAAATTTCTCGACAAGAAACCAGTGACCATAAAGGAGATAGAAGGCGAACGCATACTTGTCAACTTTCCCCCGGACTTCCTTAACGTTATATCTCCCAAATATCTCAAATTCAGCTTTTACGAAGACAATGAGTATGGCTATGTATGCTCCGCCATGATACCCAACTTAAAGGCGCTCGGCGTGGTGTTTCAAAACACAGACCTGGTAAAAGAACTCAGGGAAAAAGATGTAGACTACGAGGTAATCACAAATATACCGGGAATATTCGGTACCAAATGGATGAAGATGTCCCCGGGAGATATCATATCAAGGGGTGGCGCTGTATCCACCAGTTCTTGCACCACAAACGGAAATATAGTTGGTGATTTTATAATGTTCACGGCCCTGCATTGTTATTATGACTTCTTCTACTCAAGGATCAGGGGCTACTATGTATCTGTCGACGAGAAGACAGACAAGCACTACGAGGAAATCATTGAAAAGGGATTTGAAAAGTTCGGTAAATACCTAGAGGATCTTACAAGCACAAGGTCTCACATGATAAGAACTGTGTTTAATTTCTACTATGACGAGGTGGAATTTATAGACACTGACATGCAGCATGGTCTTACAAGGTCAGAAGCTCCTGATGTAATCCCATTTTTAAGGGAGACTACATCAGGCTCGCAGACCGAGGTACCCAAGATTCTGTCGTTGCCCGACAGGGAAGTCGAATATTATACAGGACTTAAAAACACAATAACCGAAGAATACAGGACAATTGGACAAAGTCAAAGAAAAGAGCTACTTGCAAGGTCCCTTGAACAGATAGATCAAACCCTCCGGCAGCTTGACAGGTCTATACATATACTCAGGGTGCTGGACATGGTTGAAAACTCAAAAGACAAAGCAAAGGGTACGGCCGCAATAAAATAGGCTTGGCCGGCCAAGAGTATCCACCATGAACGCGAAAAGGCACTATGGCCCTATGGGCACTAAAATCATGCATATAGGTACACGTGCATACTTTTGACAACAAGTGGAGAGGCTAGGCGGGGTTTTCGAAAAAGTGGCTCTGGGTCAAGCAACAAGGCCTATATAGCAAATGAGGGTTAACGAGATATTTTACTCACTTCAGGGAGAAGGTCCCTGGATAGGTCTACCCTCCATATTTATAAGACTCGGTGGCTGTGTTGAACCCTACTGCTCCTGGTGTGATACAAAGTATGCATGGTATGACTACAGGGACATATCCCTAAA
>QMLJ01000154.1 GCA_003643935.1 Deltaproteobacteria bacterium
TAACTTTCTTGTCAAGCATTACTTGTACTATATGGTGGTTATAAGATACACGGCTTGACACCATTACGGTATAAATATAGGGTTATAGATGCAGGCTCCAGGAAAGCCATGGGGTTTTTACAACGCACAAGGTACTACGGACAACGGGCAGAACTATAGCTTGGGTCAGGACTTAGCAAAAGCAAAAAAGGGAGACAGAATATAGCCAAAAGATTGGAGAAAAACCAGATGCATCTCCAGAAAACCACGGAGATATATAGCTTTTTTTGCCTGGCGCCTGATGCCTAAACATAGGAGGGATGACAGTGATACGTTTTGATTTCTCAGGTACGACCAAGGAGGTCATAGGGGTGAACGGTATAGCAAGGGAAGATATAGATATCCTGGCCCCACTTACAAAAAAAGCCCATGAATCTCTTATGAAGGCGAGGACAGAGGGTAATGTCCTGTTCTACGATTTAGTGGAGATGCCAGGGGTTTTAGAAGAGGTTGAAGCCATGGCCTCAGAACTCTCGTCTTCCTTTACAGACGTGGTCCACCTAGGCATAGGTGGCTCATCCCTTGGCCCGAAGGCCATCTTCTCCGCGCTGAAAGGCCCGTTCCACAATCATACCTCAAGTCCAAGGATGTTTTTCTTGGACAACATCGATCCTGAGTACATGACCTCACTCTTTGACATGCTCTCTCTTAAAGACACACTCTTTGTAGTGGTGAGCAAGTCAGGTGCAACAGCAGAGACAGCATCCCAGTTCATGACAGCGCTCGGGTTCATGAGAGACATGCTAGGCGAGACATACAAGAATCACCTCGTGTTCATCACTGATCCTAATAAGGGCATACTGAGGCGCCTTGCAGGCGAGCTCAATATAAGGAGCCTGGCCATTCCACCTGAGGTCGGCGGCAGATTCAGCGTACTCACACCGGTTGGACTGTTTCCGGCTGCCCTGTGCGGTCTGGATATAAATGCCCTTATGAGTGGTGCCAAAAAGATGAGAGATAGAGTTACAAAAGGTAATGTCTTTGAGAATCCGGCCTACCTCTTCAGCTGCGTGCACTTTCTGGGCTCAAAGAAGGGGGCGAATATCTCCGTACTCATGCCGTATTCAAATGCACTCTATGATATCGCAGACTGGTACAGACAACTATGGGCAGAGAGTCTTGGCAAGAGATATTCCATTGATTCCAAGGAGGTCTTCACAGGCCAGACACCAGTAAAGGCCCTGGGAGCGACAGACCAGCACTCCCAGGTACAGCTTTACAGAGAAGGACCCTTCGATAAGATCATAAACATAATGACAGTTGATAGGTACAGGTCTGACATCACAATACCAGATGTCCTAGGTGATATAGATGAATTCTCATACCTTGCCTCAAGGCGCATCTCGGAGCTCATCAAGGCAGAGGCAAGGGCCACCATGGCATCATTAATAGATGCAGGCAGGATGACAACCCACATATCTCTCGATACAATCGATGAAGAGACTCTTGGTGCATTGTTCATGTTTTTCGAGGCTGCAACGGCCTTCATGGGCTGTCTCCTAAAGATCAACCCCTTTGACCAGCCAGGCGTTGAACTGGGTAAACATTTCACCTTTTCCCTGATGGGTAGGCAGGGATTCTCTGGGTTAAGAAAAGGTATAGACAGTAACCTCAGGACCCTGCCAGGGATGAACATAGAGATATAATATTGGCAAGGATAAGGATATTATCAAGAGAGACCATAGAGCATATCGCAGCAGGCGAGGTCATAGAGAGACCGGCATCTGTGGTGAAAGAGCTCATTGAAAACTCCATAGACGCAGGGGCAGACGAGATATCCGTTGAGATAGAAAGCCCTATTGTCAGTTACATACGCGTAGCTGACAATGGATGTGGCATGGATAATGAAGACTTACGGCTATCAGTGAGCAGCCACACCACGAGTAAGATACAGTCCTCAAAAGATCTTGCATCCATCTTTACCCTAGGCTTCAGGGGAGAGGCCCTTTCCAGCATAGTATCAGTGAGCAAGACAAGGATATCCACGAGGACAGAGGGTTCAGGTACAGGTAGTTTCATATATACAGAGGCGGGTGACATCATAGAAACTGGACCAGCAGCCCAGCCAAAAGGTACAATAATAGAGGTAAGGGACCTCTTCTTCAACACGCCTGCCAGGAAAAAGTTTCTAAAGACAGAGGCAACAGAGCAGAGAAAGATAGTAGACATGGTCTCTACCTATGCCCTGTGTTATCCCAAAATAAGGTTCAGCTTAAAGGTCAAAGGCAGGGATGTACTGAACCTTGCACCCAGTGAGAACCACCTTGAAAGAGTTATATCTGTTCTAGGCCACACCCTTAGGCACAGGCTATATCCTGCGCACGCCGAAAGGCCAAGCATTAGCATCAAGGCCATAATGGCCTCACCTGACATGGCACGTGCAACAAAGAGTCATATGTACACGTTTGTGAATGGCCGTCACGTTAAAGACAGCGTGCTCACAGGTGCCATCATGGAAGGATTCAGAGGGCTACTGGTAAAAAAAAGATACCCCTTAATTGTCCTCTTCGTGGATATCGATCCATCAGAGATAGATGTAAACGTACATCCCACTAAGACACAGGTGCGATTCAGGAATGCATCAGCTGTCTTCGGGATAATAGCCTCTACAATAAAGAAAAGACTTGCAGACTTTCCATGGGACAGGGCTGAAGTGGTCGTTACCCCAAGAGAGGCGAGCCGACCTGCAACAAAAGTGCAAGAACCAAGATCCTTGTATGGACAATATAAACAGCCTAAAACCAGGCCAAGTCAGGCAAGTCTTATAGGCACAACAGGAGGTTTTTACTCCTCAAAGAAGGTCATCGGAGTACTGCATTCCACCTACATACTGCTCCAGGATAAAGATGCCCTCTACATCCTTGACCAGCATGCATCTCACGAGAGGATAAACTATGAGAGGCTCAAGTCTACTATTTCATCCAGTTCACCGCAATCACAGATGCTTTTAGAACCCAGGCTTATAGAGCTAAAGCCAGATGAGTATGCTGTGCTTAAGAGAATAATGTCCCGGATATCAATGTCAGGCATAGAGCTGGAGCCGTTTGGCGGTACAACAGTGGCCGTAAGGGCTGTACCACGCATGCTCGCCTCGGCAGATATAGAATCCATTATTCTTGATATAATAAACCTGGCAATGAAGGATAGCGCTGAGGGAGAGGGTTACCTTGATGATATGATTGCCACCATTGCATGCCACCGGAGCATAACTGCAGGTGACAAGCTTGATGAAGCCGAGATAGTCGCCCTCTTAAAAGACCTCGATGAAGTGGGTTCTCCCAGGGCCTGCCCACACGGCAGGCCACTGTACAAAAAGATATATATATCGGAAATAGAAAAATGGTTGGCAAGACGCCCCTGATAATAATTACAGGCCCCACATGTTCGGGCAAGACATCACTTGCCATGCATCTCAGAAAAGATTACCCCATAGAGGTACTATCAGCAGACTCCATGCAGGTCTACAGATACCTGGATATAGGCACGGCAAAACCAAGCCCGGATGAGAGGGCGTATCTAAAACATTACCTTATAGACATGGTTAATCCTGACCAGGAATTCAACGCAGGTATGTTCACCCATGTTGCAACAAAGGCACTCATAGACATAAAATCCACTTCCCACATCCCTTTAGTGGTCGGAGGCACAGGCCTGTACATAAGGGCTCTTGTATACGGGCTAAGTGATGCGCCTGCTGCATCAAGCAGCATAAGGACAGCGATTAACAAGGTGGCCCGTAGAAAAGGACGACAACACCTGTACAAGATGCTCAAGAGGCTGGACCCCGAGTATGCATCAAAAATAACCTTCAATGACATTTCAAAGATCATGAGGGCACTGGAGATTATATTCCTAACAGGCAGGAGGCCCTCTGACATACACTCGGACCACGCCATCTCTAGGCCTGTACTTCCGGCGCTTGTTGCCTGCATCAACCCGGACAAGGAGACCCTTTACAGTAACATAAACAAAAGGGTCATCGCCATGATAGACAGGGGACTGGTACAGGAGACAGAAAGGTTACTGGATATGGGTTATTCCCCTGAGCTTCCCTCGCTCAAGAACTTCACCTACAGGCACGTTATATCATACCTTTCATCGGAGATTTGCCTGGACAGGATGATACAGCTTATACAAAGGGATACCCGACGTTTTGCCAAGAGACAGATCACCTGGTTCAGGGCAATCAAACCCTAATGTGTCTTTCTCGAACTAAAAAATGCAACCAGTACTGTCAACCAGTGGCTAAAAGGGTACTGGCATCGCGTATAATTCACCCAGGTACATAAGTTTTTGATATGGTATACCA
>QMLJ01000155.1 GCA_003643935.1 Deltaproteobacteria bacterium
ACCGCGAATGTTGAGCCAAATGTCTTACCCTGGGCATTTGGCTCCAGGCAGCCAACAACACCGTAATCCCTGGCATCTTCAAGCGTCAGGCCAGCGTTTATCAAGGTCTTGATAATGGTATCATCATTGAAAAAGTGCATAACCACCCCGTCCTTTGCATACCTTGCTGCTTTCATGAAGAAGTCTTCTGGTGCCTTGGAAGATAGCCTGACCCCGAAGTTCGGCTGCACGGTGCGTATGTCAGCATAGGCATCAAGGCCTATGTAACTGAGTTCATTGGTTGCATCCTCGCCGTCTTTGCCAAGTCCTCCCACGGTTACGTTCTGTGTCGTCTTGCCTTCTGTGCCTTCCCCGCCTGGGCTGAAGACCTCTTCCAGGACGTTCCATATCTCGTTGGTCTTTATGAAGAGTAGGGATAATAGCTCCTTTGCCTTGTCCGGGGTGGTCCTGCCTGCCTCGATGTCTGCCCTGTAGTAGGGATATAGTACCTGGTCAATACGTCCCAGCGAGATGGAATTGCCCCCTGACTCTATCTGGGCGATCAGGTGTATGAAGTATAAGCTCTGTACTGCCTCATGAAAGGTCTGCGCCGGGTATTCAGGAACACGGTAACAGACCTGTGCTATGGTCCTGAGCTCCTCCGCCCGAGCCGGATCCTTTTCCTTTTCAGCCATGGTCTCTGCAAGGGCAGCATAACGATGAGCAAATCGTATGGCTGCCTTGAGGGAGCGTATAACTGCATCGTAGAAAAGGCCCTTTTCTCCTGACTGTTCTTCAGGGGCCAGGGCATTGTAAAGACTTTTGGTTTCCTCGATAATGCCTTTAATTCCCAATGAAAGAACCTTCGGGTGATTCATGGTAAAATGGCCAATACCATAGGTAATTTCGAGCATCATGGTAAAGATATATTTGTCCATGTCCTCTGCCACGTCAGGGGGCAGGGTATCATACAATAGGTCTTCTACTGTCCTGCCATCCCAGAACGGAAGTATCTCTTCCCTTAATTCCTGTTTTTCTTCCTCTGTGATGAGTGCTCTCTGGACGATTCTCTTCTCAAACGTATCCAGGTCCCCCTCGATCCACTTTGACTTGTTCTCTGGGAACAGTGGTGCACCTTTCAACTTTCTTGTCCTGCAGCCGACTATGAGTTCATCGTCCCTTATGGTAACCGTGATGTTGTCAAGGATATTCTCTAAAGCCAGGCTCATGCGTGTCAAAGGGTGTTTATCCCAGTTCTGGGACATGGACTGCGTGAGGTATCGCGCCCTCTCTATGCAGACCTCCTGGGGCGCATCTATTATACGTTCTCTTAGCCTCCAGACACGCGAGGAAAGAGATTCTTTAATGGATTTTTCTCTTGCCAACATTACTTACCTCCTTTTTATCTGCAATACTGGCCAGGTAGCCTCAAATGCTTGTTACACCTCGATGTCCATGTGTTTAAGCAGGATTGCATCTCTTATCTTCATGGGTAGAAACCTGTTCAGGAACAGGAAGAATGTACTCATTCCATCTACCTGGTTAAATATCCTTGGTTTGAAGGCCTTTACCACCTTTGCTATCTTTTCCGCGGCCTGGACAGGTGTGGGTGCTGTCTTTATAAGTTCATCATCCCTTTTGATAAATCTTGCTGCGCGCTCCCTGTAAGGAGAACCTTCGGGCGGGAGCTTGTGTATCTTCTCGGCAAAGCTAGTAGATACCTGGGCTGGTTCTATGAGTGCCACGTGGATACCAAAGGGTTCCACCTCGTAGCGTAAGGACATGACCATGCCCTCTATGGCAAACTTGCTTGCAGAGTATATTGATTCAAAGGGGAAGGGGACCTGGCCTACTAAAGATGACATGGCTATGAGCTTTCCGTATCCATTTTCGCGCATGGAGGGGATAAAGGCCTGGAATATGGCTGCGGCACCTATTACGTTGATTTCCAAGCATTTTAGGGCCTTTTCAAGGTCTACCTCCTCGAACGGGCTGAAAAAACCTATGCCAACGTTGGATAGCACTGTATTTACCTTCCCGAACCTTTGTATGACCTTGTCCCTGAATGCAAGGATACCCGGCCGATCCGTGATGTCCATGGACTGGAGCAAATGTTCACTGCCTATCTCTTCAAGTTCTTTCTCAAGGGATTGTATTCCATCTTCATCAGTGTCAAAACCCGCAATGCTCCATCCCTGTTTTGCAAGTAGCTTTGCAACCTCCCGACCCATGCCCTGGGCCAGTCCTGTAATAACCACCACGTTATCCATAAGATCTCCTTTCGTATGTCATTTATAAAAAGGGCATAAGGCCCTAAGGCAGAAAGCCCTTTTAGGGTTGTCCAGTATCAACGCCTTTGTTGGGTTACGTTTTCCACGATACAACGTACATCTTAGCTGTTATCTGTCATAGGGTGGCCATTAGCCTTATGCCCTTCTGCCTTTTGCCTTCCGCCTTTAACCTTAGAATTATACCATTGCATCATCTGCTCCATTGATCTCTTGAAATCAGGGTATATAAGCCTGTAACCGGTTTTCTTGAGTTTTGTATTGTCAACTATGTAGTCATCATAGAGGTATCTTACGGCATCATATTCCAGGTCAGGTATCCTGTTGTTTAACCTTGAGATAATACCATCCAAGTGAGAAGCGAGCTTAACAATTCCGAGCGGGAGGTGGATGCTAGGAGGGGGTGTACCAAAAGCATACGATGCCAGTCTCAATGCCTCTTCCAGCGTGGGGTTGCTATCGTCTGATATATTGTATGCCTGCCCAACAGCCTCGTCTATATGAGATAGGTGTTCTATTGCTGCAGCCACATCCTCTGCACGTACGTTGGATAAGAGTTGTTTCCCACTACCCGGGATGGCCTTGATAGCGGTTGGCCTGGAGAATGCCTTGCCTGCCCCCTCAGTGCATCCCGGGCCATAGACCGTGCATGGCCGTGTAATAATTGCAGGTAATCCCTCCTGTATCCTTTTCCACACCATGTCCTCCCCATCCCGTTTGCTCTTGCCATAATTATCCTGGGGTATACGGGGGGTATCCTCGACAAATGGGGTGCCCCTATACGGGCCATAGACGCTGGTTGAACTCACCTGTACATAGCGCTTGACCCCGGACTTTAGGGCAAGCCCTGTGATGTGGTAGACGCCCAGGACGTTTATGGGATAAAGTCTGTCATAAGGAGTAGAAAAGTTGCAGACAGCTCCCAGGTGGAAGACCCTGTCTACGTCTCCTTCAAAGAGCCTAGGGAGGGTATCGGGCCTTGTGAGGTCACTGGGTACGTATTCTACGCCGAGTCGATCAAAAAAAGAGGTGTCCTTACGCGGTCTCGCAGTTGCCCTGACCTTAACACCAAGACCTGCAAGATACTCTACAAGGTGCCTTCCTATAAAACCAGTAGCACCTGTTACCAGGGTTGTTCCTTTGAACTCCATGAGCTACCTCCCAGGGAATCAATATGCATTATGAAACGCTCATATAATTTTTGCCTGTTTCTACCGCGTTATACGACCCTACGTCCCAGGACTCCAACCATGACTCCAAGTAAGTTTTTTCTATGTTGATCCACCTACGGCTTGTTGGTCCTGCTCATCATCTGCCTTTTCCATGTCCTTTGATATCTCGTAGTAGGCATGTTTCAGCCAGCTTAGAAACACCTCGTTAAGCCTTACCCCTAGATCTGCTATAAGGCGCACGTATATATCCTGTTTCTGCCACCGTACCAAGTTATCCTGGCGTTTCTTAAGGTATTTCTCATACAGCTTTATCTGCTCACCAATGATCTCTATTGCCCTCTTTTTACTGCCAAAGCCAAAAAACACGAACCTGGTGAGAAACGGGTCTCTAAGGAGCATATTCCTTTCAGGATCACTCTCAAGCCAGGATCTGAATGCATGCTTTCCCTGTTCTGATATGGAATAGACCTTTCTTGGTGGTCTTCCCTCCTGGTCTATTCTTGTGACCGTGATCAGGCCTTCGTCTTCCATCTTTTTTAGGGCCGGATAGATCTGTCCATGGTTTATGGTCCACATGTGCCCGAAGTTCTGTTCTATGTGTTTCTTTATCTTGTAACCGTGCATGTCCTTGTAATGTAGGAGTCCCAGTATGGCATGCTTGACAGACATCTCACCTCCCAAAACACTTGTTTATATGAACTATATGTTTAAAGTATATATGTTTAAAGTATATAAAATGTCAAGAACAAACTTATTGGTTTATGTTAGCAAAGCTAATATGTCCCCTTTAGCTGCCGTGCTAAAACGTCACCATGGTGAAGGGGGCAGCCAACCTGTTAAAGGAGCACATGTGAGAGCCTGATTGACTGAACGGTATATTTAGGATAGATATGGA
>QMLJ01000156.1 GCA_003643935.1 Deltaproteobacteria bacterium
ATATGTGACAGATGACCTGATAATAAACCTTTACATGCTTGCCAGGCTAGTCTCAATTTCCTGAAACCTGGCTTTTAACATATCCAATCTCGATTGTTGTTCCTTGAGCTGTGCCTGGCGTTTCTCCATCTCCTCAGCACTGGTCCTTTTCATATCAACGGCCTTGTTCAGAGCCTGTCTTATACTCTCGGTGGTCGCATCTATCTTGGAATTCAGATCCCACCTGAATTTAAGGAAGCTTTCCCGTATGCGGTACATGAAGTCGGCACGCACACGCCCGCAGTTCGCGTCTATCCTCTCTGGGAGTTTCTTCATTACATCTCTCAGGACCTTTGCCTGTGACAAACCCCTGGGCAAAAATGTCCTGGAAAAGAAGTCTATGGCACCCGCCAAGTCAAAGAAACGAGGCGGATCACCGAGAAGATAGTAAAAACGTTTGTCTGCACTTATCTCCTCCTCGCTCTTTATATGCTCCAGTTGTATATCAAAGAGTTCGGCAGAAGCCTTTATGAGTATATCAATAATCTTGTTCGCCCTGTCCGAATATTGGCGGGAAATCCTGGAATAATCCTCGTTAAGACGCTCCTCTTCTTTCATTATCCACTCATCGAATGTCTTGACAATACCCTTCCTGAGCGCATCCTCTATCACCTTTATGTATTCCTTTATGTCAAGATTTCTGTGTGATTTTCCTATATCGCTCAACTCATCATAAAGCTTGGGAAGAACTTTTTTCCTCAGGCGCTCAAGATCCCTGTCCAGGCCATCCATGATGCGTTTTATCTCAACCTCAAACATGTAAGCATTACTTTTCTTTTCATCCTGTATCTCTTCTATCTTTTCTTCGAATAGCTTTATCTTCTTCTCCAGGTCCTCCAGCGGTGTTGCAATCGCCCTCAACTCAAGCTGTATTGCGAACTCCTCGTCAGAGAGAAGTTTTCTCGCATTACCATACACGGACTGAAGTAGTATCTTCCCTTTTTCCTTTGTCAGGAAATCAGCCAAGAGATCATCCAACTGCGGCAGGTAACTGCCCTTGATGAGGGTTTCATCCTTGCTTAATTTACCCTCAAGCGCCATCTTGGCGGATAGGGGATATATCTCCACCTGTTCCCCCAGGGCCTCTTCTATTACCTTTTTAGAGAACATCATGGATTCATACCTTTCATCCTCGTCCGGTATGTAATCTATCTTGTTTTGTATGAAAAAGATCTTGTGAACGTACTTGGCGACATCTTTCAGGAAATCCAACTCGGCCCTGCTCATTGGCGGATCAGCCGATATCAGGAAGAGGGCTGCATCAACCTTTGGCAGAAAGTCATAAGTAACCTTTGTATTATCCTCGAAGATAGAGCCTACTCCTGGGGTGTCTATAATGTGCACACCTCCCTTTAAATATTCTGATGGATACGAGATCTCGACACGCTTTACCTTTTTCTCATTGCCTGGATTGCCCTTTTCAGTCACATAATCGGGGAGTTCTTCTCGCTTAATCTCTTTTATAGAGTCATCTAAGAATATCACCTCTATCTTCTCCCTATCACCATAGTAGAGCATTGTAACTATTGATGTTAGGGGAACCACAGAGGTGGGAAGGAGTTTTGTTCCAAGCAGGCTGTTTATAAAAGTACTTTTACCACGCTTGAACTCCCCCAGTACGACAAGATAAAATGAATTGCTAGCCAGTTTTTCTTCCAGCTCGGTTACGGTCTTTATTATATTGCCATCCCCCCTGAGCTCAGAAAGCTCTTTTAGGCCTTCAAGAGCATCAAGGAGATCCCTCGAATGCGATTGAAAACTGTCAAGCATCACCATATTCCACCTCTAAAAAAGATAGTGCTCAATATCCCTGAACAGGATCCCTTGTCTGGCACTCTACCCTTCCCATCCAGCACACTGCATGGGGCAGGATGTGCCCTAACGCCCTAAAAATAAAAAACTTCTACCTCGCTGAGGTAGAAGTCATTAACCCGACCCTCGGCCGGGAGTTTCTGGCAGACTTCATTGCCTTTTTTCTTGTCACGGGGAGAATACAAAAGACAGGCTTAGTCTGTCAAGTGAATTCTATTTGCTGGAACTTTCCTCATTTTTTACCAAGAAGATTGTTTTTACTTGCACTCTCACATAACTTACCAACATCGTTGTATTATCTTAATCGCACAAAATTCTTTTTGGGGAAAGTCCAGGTGCAATTGTCTATTGAAAAATAAAAGGTAGTTGTGTTAGCAAGCATGTAATATCAGGTAATATCCAGGTGAAATGCATAAGGAGGATGCAATGGGAAAGAGAATCTCGTGGACCTTTGCTATTACTCTAACATTAATGGTAGCCCTTGTGCTCGCCTGTACACCACAGGTAAAGACCACTGTGCAGTCAAGCGTCCCAACCATTGAGCAGGCAATAACTTACCACGGACCAAGGGCCAGGATTGCTGTTGCAAGCTTCAGGTGCAAGGCAGCTAAGTGCAACGGTGAGATAGGAGATGGCGTTGCAGACATGCTCTCCACCGCACTCTTCAGGACAGGTAAATTCGTTGTACTGGAGAGAGGTGCAGGTCTTAAGTCCATACAGGAAGAATTGAACCTGGGCCAGTCTGGTTATGTACGCCAGGGTGCATCCCCGCAGATGGGACTGATGGAGGGTGCTGATGTACTGGTGATAGGGGCAATCACTGCATTTGAACCCAATGCCTCAGGCATAGGTGGTGGTGGAATTGCAATTCCGCTTAATCTTCCAGTCGTAGGGGGAGTAAAGGTAAGCAAGAAAAAGGCATACATTGCCGCAGATATAAGGCTAGTGGATGTTGCAACCGGCAGGATAATAAATGCAACCGAGGTGGAGGGTGAGACAAGTAGCTGGAAGCTCGGCGGCCTGGGCGGAGGCATTACAGGTAACATAGCACTCGGCACTGGCCTTGGTGCATATAAAAATACGCCCATGGAAAAGGCAGTAAGGGTGATGCTGGATAATGCCGTGGATGCCATAGCAAAGATGACACCGGAAAGCTATTACCGTTACTCTGCCAAAGGTCAATTACTGGGTACGGCAGGTGCTGCAGCTGGTCTAAGACCAGGACCTGCCACAGGGACCATAATAGGTGGAGGCCAGAGATTTGTACCTGGAGACAAGGTGATCTTTTCTGAGACTTTCTCATCCTATGCAATAGGCGACATACCAACTAGCATGAAAATAAAGAAAGGCCAGGTAGAAGTGGCTTCATTCCATGGCAAGAAGTGGCTCAGGGCACTTAATAGCGACGTCCATGTATTCAAAAGGATGGCACTACCCAAAGACTTCGCAGTTGAATGGAAAGTGTATCTTAACATAGACACGTGGGATGTGGATCTTTACAATGCTCTTTATCTTGGAGAAGAGGAGAGTCCTGATAGGTTTGAATATTGTGGTAATAATGGGGGAGAATATCCAACTTGGTCAGGCATTAGGCTAAAGACTGTGCCAAGACTAAAGGTAGGGATTATCCACCATATTGCAATACAGCAGTTAAACGGCATGATAAACGTCTTTGTAGATGGAAAGAGGGCATACCATGCTCCCTTGAACGAGGGGATAATAGGTGGAAGCCTACCCAACCGCTATGGCATAACCATGGTCCTTAAAGGAGCAAATCCTGCAAGAAACTATAACGTGCTTGTAACAGACATAAAAGTAACCCAGTATACTGTCTCCATTAAAAAGTAATGGAAGGAGATACTATGAAGACCCTCGTGAAATATCTAATAGTACCCTTATTCGTGCTTGGGATTACCTTACCTGCCCATGCCTATAAGCTACCGGCGTACTCTAAACTGTGTGAGCAGCTAAAGGACCTCAAAGGCTGGAAAGCAGAGAAATGCACTGGAATGAACATGACTGCATCCCCAATGGGAGAGGTGGTCAGTGCCACTAGGTCTTATAGCAGGGGAGATGAGAGTGTAAATGCAGTAATCGTATCCGGCATGCAGGCAACCTCCTACTGGGCACCCTTTGCATACAACATGCAGATGGATAGTGATGACCAGTTCGTTAAGATAACAAAGATTAAGGGATTTAGCGTGGGCATTATCTACAACAAGAAAGACAAAAGCGGTAACATAGCCGTGCTCTTGAAGAAATCTGGCAATAATATGCCAGCAGCCTTGTTTAACATTGGTTTCAACAACATGGATTGGGAAAAGGACTTGGATATAGCCAAAAAATTTAACTGGACTGCTATGAAGGATCTTTTCTAGTCATTAGTCAAGGCATAAAATCATCAGGACTTTCCCTATTTTTTACCAAAAATAGTATTTTCACTTGCACTTACACGTAACATACCAATA
>QMLJ01000157.1 GCA_003643935.1 Deltaproteobacteria bacterium
GAAGAATAGGTGCAAGGACCCCTGATCCTTTAAGCTTTTCCAGCGAGGGATAACTTCGCCTCGTATCCCGAGATCAGGGCAGAACTCCTCAAGGCACCCAAGTTCGGAAATGATGATCCCATGGTGGATAACTATGCAAGGCTTGTTGCAAGCGTATTTTACGATGCATTGACAAGGCATCAGAATACGCGTGAAGGACCATACGTTCCAGGTTTTTACTCGGTTACCTGCCACGTGGCCTTTGGCCAGAGGACAGGTGCCCT
This sequence comes from Deltaproteobacteria bacterium, assembly GCA_003643935.1. GTDB lineage: Bacteria > Desulfobacterota > Desulfomonilia > UBA1062 > UBA1062 > B14-G9. The sequence continues at coordinate 264 of QMLJ01000157.1, forward strand.
TCCCAGTGGCAGGCTGGCGGGAGAGCCTTTTGCCTCTAGCCTGGGTGCTGCAAACGGACGTGATAGGTTGGGCCCAACGGCCTTACTCAATTCCGTGGCAAGGATAGACTCTAAGTTTGCTCCCAACGGCTACGCGCTGAACCTGAGGTTTGACAAGCGGGTGCTCAAGGGCGAGAGAGGTAAGGGTATATTAAAAGGTCTTGTAAAGGGGTTCTTCTCTTCCGGTGGCATGGAGATGCAGTTTAATGTTTTGGATCCTGAGGTGCTGGAGGATGCAATGCGTAACCCGGGTAAATATCCCGGGCTTGTAGTGCGTGTCTCAGGCTATCTTGCATACTTTGATGACCTCCCGGATGCAGCCAAGAAAGAGATCGTGGACCGTACACGGCTGGAGGCATAATCTGGGGGTACCTGTTACAGCATGCCGTAATTTGGTATGGCTTTATGGCTTAGTGCCTCTGGATAGCTTTCTTGCCCGGAGCAGCCTTACATATCCCCTGAAGAAGAGGTGTTCACGGAAATCTCCGAAACCCTTATCCGATAATATGGACTTCCAGTCCCTCTTTATGAAGTCAAATGCATAGGGACACTCGAGCATCCTAAATGCCACCCTTTCATAGAATGCTTTGTCTTCAAGGGAGAACTCGTTGTAATCAAGTATGAAAAACTCCCCTCTGTCTCTAAGTGCCTTGAATGCGTTTTCAATAACCACTTGCCTTGCATGCTGTGGCAGACCGTGAAGTACAAAGGATATGAACACCTTATCAAACTCGCTGGCAAAAGGCAGCTCTTTGTCAGCCCTCATCTTGAGTATATCTACCCCAGGGGAAGTGGAGCACTTTTTCTTGAACTGTTCAATCATGTCGTCTGATATATCTATACCAGTGATCTTGCCACTGCCAGAGAGGTAAGCCAGCATGTAGCATGAATTTGTGCCTGTTCCAGCGCCCATGTCCAGGATCTTATCACCTGGCATGATGTTCATTCTAGAGATGGCATCCCTGATGAAAAAGCGGTACATGCCAAATGACATGAGCACCATTATGGTGTCGTAGTGCCTTGCAAGGAATCCGTGTATCTCTACCTTGGAATCAGGATAAATCCTATCCATGAGAGTGGGCCTCCGTAACTTAAATGAGATCAACTATGCCTGCCCTTTCCTTAGAAATCTACCAGTTTCCTAAAATTAAGTATATGGCCATTGTTATAGTAATTGTCGTGGATAAGGGTCATGTAATACCTAGTGTCCAGTACAAGGCCGGAATCTTCTATCTCCTCAATTATGTCATCAAGATCCAGGTTTGACAAATGCCACAGGGGTTCATCATGCCTTATGTGCTTTGGGTACACAGAGAGTATACCCGCTGGTCTTAGTATTCTCTTTATCTCTGCGTACAGCATTTTTCTCTCATCTTCTTCCATGTAGTGCAACATGTCATAGGTAAGAACAAAGTCCATGGTGTTGTCTTCGATGTCTATTCCATTCCCCTCCTGGAACCTGATGGTAGTGATGTTCTCAAGTCCCATGGTCCTGGCTGAACCCGCTATGTCCTCAAGTGAACCAGCACTTTTGTCCATGGCATAGACATGGCCGGCCTCACCCACGATCTTTGCAGCTGGTACAGTATAGTGGCCTGATCCTGCGCCCAGGTCAAGTATCTTCATGGAACCTGTTATGCCCACCTTGCGAAGAAATATCTCGCCGTCGATTGCAAGCCATGTTTTTACATGGTCTCTCCTCATATCTCTTGGGTAACCTCCATGTTTGCATATCAGTTATCAGGAGGCTTAAAAACAATCAAGACTGTTTTATACCATTGATAACCGGTAGGAGAAGGCAGTTGAGCTCAAGGCCTAAACTACTTGTATTATTGTGCCGAGCTGTATATCCTATGTCCATGAGAAATGCAAAGGTCATGGTCTTTGTAGCCATTTTCTATATCCTTGCACCAGCGTGCTGGGCCGCTGATAGTAGCGTGATGCTGCACAGGGTCAAAAAGGGAGAGACCTTGAAGAAGATAGCGAGCATGTACTTAAGCTACTCGGCTGCATACACAACGGATGAGCTCATAAGAGATATTGAAGAGGTAAACGGCATAAGTTCTTCGACAGATATAAAGCCGGGCCAGGCCATAAAGATACCTGTTATAAGTGATAGGCCCATAAGTGCAAGAAGTGTAGAGAGGCCGAGGGATTTTATTGCGAGGGGGGTCTACATCAACAGGTGGACAGCAGGATCCCGCAAGGTATTTACAATAGTAAACAGGATAACGCGTGTGGGCGGTAATACCATTGTCTTTGATGCCAAGGACGTTACCGGGAGCCTGTCTTACGCAAGTAGCATACCCAGGATATTCTGCCCTGATGCAAGGTATAGACCCACGATTGAAGACGTGCCGAAATTGGTGGATTTCCTGCACCTTATGGGAATCCACGTTGTTGCCAGGGTCTGCGTTTTCAAGGACATGCTCATGTCAGATGTCATGCCGCACTGGAGTATTAGAAGGGACTGGATCAACCCTGCTGATCCCGAGGTGCAGGACTACATCATTGATATCTTAAAAGAACTTGCATCCTTGGGCGTGGACGAGATACAGTTGGATTATCTTAGGTACCCCTCGGATGGGCAGAATGCATCGCCAGGTACTTCGAAGACACGCTCAGACGTCATAACGTCCTTTCTGAAAAGGGTAAACCACGAGTTAAAACCCAGGGGTATATTACTTTCTATGGATGTATTTGGCATAGTCTTGTGGAAACACAGCCAAGACATAACAACCTTGGGCCAAGACATAGCTAGACTTGCACCTTATTTGGATGTCATCTCACCCATGCTCTACCCGTCACACTTTGCAGACAACTTTTCAGGCATATCCAATCCCGCTGACAGGCCGTACCTGTTCGTGAGCCAAGGCATATTGAGACTCAAGTCCATTGTCGGTCCAAACGTGATCATACGTCCTTGGCTACAGGCCTTCCCTCTGAAGATCACAAAAGGTTTTGGACCAGGGTTTATACAAAGGCAGATTGAGGCAGCATCTGATTCCGGTGCCAGGGGCTGGCTGCTCTGGAGCCCGGGTAATTTCTACAGGCCAGCATTTATTGCAATGGATAAGATAGCCTCAAAAGGCATTACGAAAAAAACGCAGTGAAACGCATTAGTATAAGGTATTTGTGTGCTCAAGTTTTAGACCTTTGTAGTGGTGTCCAAAATAAGGCGATTTTCCCAATTCAAGTGCGTGACTTCGAATACACTGCCACCCATGGTCCGGGTCGCTTAAGGATTTTGGTCCTTTTGCTGTTCTGCTATAGGACCAAAATGACGTCACTTCGAGAACAAGTCTGGAGTCCTACCGTCAAATGAAATCGCTTTTTGGGCGGGTGTGGACTTGGTTGGAACTGGCCTCTTTGTCTGCGCTTAGGGCTGGTATGTAGACGTCGAATGTAGTTCCCTTTCCAGGTTCGCTCTGCACGTCAATGGCTCCTTTCATGGATGATATTATCCCGTGCACCGTGGCCAGGCCCATGCCCGTGCCCTTGTCTCTCCCCTTGGTGGTAAAGAATGGATCGAAGATTCGCGTCTTTATCTTATCATCCATTCCGCAGCCAGTATCTCTGACTGTAAGCTTTACATAAGTACCCTTGTGCAATTGCAACAATTTTGATGCCTGATTTTTATCTACATTCACCCGACTTAATGTCACATCAATAACCCCCTGGTTTTCACCTATGGCCTGGTATGCGTTCGTGCACAGGTTCATGACTAACTGGTGTATCTCTACCGGGCTCGCAAGAACTTTTCCAGAATCCTTATCGATGTTTTCTGTTATCTTTATAGAGCTTGGAACAACAGATCTTATTAACTTAAGGCATTCCTTTACAATGGGATACACTTGTATTGAATAGCGCTTCTCATCCCTCTGGCGACTGAAGGTAAGTATCTGCTGTACAAGCTCTTTTGCCCTCTCAGACGCTTTCAGCACGATCGAGAGATTTTCATGGCCCTTGCTTCTTTCTGGGAGTATACGCCTTGTCAGATCTGTATACCCGATTA
>QMLJ01000158.1 GCA_003643935.1 Deltaproteobacteria bacterium
AAAAGGTCTGTATCATAGTTACTGTGCACCCCCTGAAGAACCGCGGTTATCCTTTCCAAGCCCATACCCGTATCAATGTTCGGTTTAGGAAGGGGAGACAGTTCACCATTTTCATCCCTGTTGTATTGCATGAATACGAGGTTCCATATCTCCAGAAACCTGTCACACTCGCATTCTATGTTGCACTCTGGCCTGCCGCAGCCCACTCCAGGTCCCTGGTCATATATGATCTCGGAACAAGGTCCGCACGGGCCTGTATCTCCCATTGACCAGAAGTTATCCTTCTCACCTAGCCTTACAATCCTCTCGGGCCTGACCCCTATCTTGTCCTTCCATATATCGTGAGCCTCATCGTCGTCTTTGTATACCGTAACCCATAGCCTCTCAGGATCCAGGCCAAGCACATTTACAAGGAAATCCCATGCATAACCTATTGCACCTTCCTTGAAATAATCACCGAAAGAAAAGTTTCCCAGCATCTCGAAGAACGTATGGTGCCTTGCTGTAACACCTACGTTCTCCAGGTCATTATGCTTTCCTCCAGCCCTGACACACTTCTGCGAAGACGTGGCCCTGGTATAGGGTCTCTTCTCACTACCCAGGAAAACAGCCTTGAACTGTACCATGCCGGCATTCGTAAACAACAAAGACGGGTCGCTTGCAGGCACAAGGGATGAGCTTGCTACCACGGTGTGCCCCCTCTGCTTGAAATACTCAAGGAACCTAGACCTTACCTCCGAGCCTTTCATCAGATCTCCTCTTTCAAAACCCTTAATATAGTCTCCATATTGAAACCCCTGTAAGAAAGATGCCGAATTAACCTGTCCTTATCAAGGTTAATTTTCTTTCTCATTACGGCTTTAATTCTTTCCTCCTCTGCAAGGCCCCCCGTGACCATGTTTATCGCCATATCCACAAGGTCCTCCGCAAGGCCTATTCTCTCCAGGGTATACTGTATGTAATAATTACCATAACCCCTTGTGGCAAGTACCTGCGCCCTTCGGATGGCGTATTCTTTATCATTAATGTAACCGAGATCTATCAACCTCGATATGGTTGAATCTATGATATCCTCGGCTGCATGCCTTTGCTGGAGTTTTTTTTTAGCTCTGCCGAGGATATGGCCCTACGCGATACCACCTCAAGGGCATATCCCATGGCATCCCTACTGTTTTTTAAATTCTGTTTCCCTGAAGATCTCCGGTTTCTCACCCGTTTTCTCCTCGTGTTCCTCCCCTACTGGCACGAACTGGTCCCACCTGGAATCACTGGTACCAACAATGCCTTTCATCCTGAGCTCAAAGTCATTTGGATTGGTGGATTGCCTGAGGGCCTCGTGGTAAGACACCAAGCCCTTCTGTACCAGGGACATCAAGGATTGATCGAATGTCTGCATACCATAGGATATCGTACCCTGCGCTATTGCATCGTTTATCTCAGATGTCCTTGTCTCATCCATTATGCATTCCTTTATCCTCTCTGTCGATACCATCACCTCGGCAGCAGGGATCATGCCATTTGCGTCCATCCTGGGCATCAGCCTCTGGGATATGACAGCCTTCAGGACTCCTGAGAGTTGTATGCGTACCTGCTGATGCTGGTAAGGCGGGTATACGGCTATTATTCTCATTATTGTCTCCACTGCATCCAGGGTATGGAGAGTTGATATAACGAGATGGCCTGTCTCTGCAGCAGTCAGGGCAATATCTATTGTCTCCTTGTCCCTCATCTCCCCAACCATTATGACGTCAGGGTCCTGCCTTAGGGCTGCCCTTAATGCCATGGCAAAGGAATTCGTATCAGAACCAACCTCTCTCTGGTTTATTATTGACTTCCTATCCCTATGAATGAACTCGATGGGATCCTCTATGGTGATTATGTGGCAGTTCCTGTGCGTATTGATATGATGCACCATGCCTGCAAGCGTGGTTGATTTACCTGAACCGGTCGTACCAGTAACCAGGATCAGGCCCTTTGTTTCCATGCTTATGGTCTTGATAACATCAGGGAGGTTCAGTGCATCAAGTTCTGGTGGCTCCGTGGGTACAGCCCTGAATACAACACCAAAGTTGCCCCTCTGCTTGAAACAGTTGACACGGAAACGTGCCACTTCTGGAAGGTAATAAGCAAAGTCTATCTCACTGGTTGTCTCGAACTTTGCCTTCTGATACTGGCTCATTAGGCCAAAGGCGATCTCCGCTATCTCCTCGCTCTTCAGCCTCGGAAAATCCTTGAGCGCAAGAAGTGAACCGTAGCGCCTTATAACAGGCGGCAGGCCCACTTTCATGTGTATGTCCGAGGCATTCATGCCCACGGCCTTCTTGAGTACCTCGTTTATATCTATCATTTCTCCCCTTCTTCGGCAGGAGGCTCTTCTGACATGTACGGCGCCAACTTTTGCCTTACTGCTGCATAGATCTCCTCAAATATCTCGGGGTGATCCCTTAAAAAAGTCTTTGCCGCTTCCCTACCCTGCCCGAGCCTCTGCTTGTTGTAGCTATACCAGGCACCACTCTTTTCTATTATGCCGATATCATTCCTGGAGCCTACGTCAAGGACTTCTCCATACCTTGAAATCCCCTCTCCGAACATGATGTCGAACTCCACCTCCTTGAAGGGCGGTGCTAGCTTATTCTTCACTACCTTCACCTTGGTGCGGTTTCCAACTATTGTACTGCCCTCCTTGATTACATCGGCCTTTCTTATCTGCAACCTTACAGATGCATAAAACTTCAATGCATTGCCTCCGGTAGTGGTCTCGGGGTTGCCGTAGAATACACCTATCTTCTGCCTTGTCTGATTAATGAACACAGCCGTTGTGTTGGTCTTTGATATTGCCCCTGATAGCTTCCTTAGTGCCTGGGACATAAGCCTTGCCTGCAGGCCCATGTGGGCATCCCCCATGTCACCCTCGATCTCTGCCCTGGGCACAAGGGCAGCAACCGAATCTACAACTATGATGTCCACGGCATTGGAACGTACAAGGGTCTCGGCAATGTCCAGTGCCTGCTCGCCCGAGTCAGGCTGAGATACCAAGAGATCATCTATGTTTACGCCAAGCCTTTTTGCATAGGTTATATCTAGTGCGTGCTCAGCATCTATAAAAGCGGCGACTCCGCCTGCACGCTGGGCAGACGCAATGCAGTGAAGAGAGAGAGTGGTCTTGCCAGAAGACTCGGAACCATATATCTCGGTCACCCTGCCCCTGGGTATACCCCCTATGCCAAGGGCAACGTGGTCCAACAGCAAGGACCCGGTTGATATCACAGGGATTCCCTTAGCAATGGCCTCAGATCCCATCCTCATTATAGAACCCTTTCCAAAGGACCTCTCTATCTTGGAAATAGCGTCCTCAAGGGCCTGTTTTCTCCCCTCTTCCATTTTACCCTCCTTGAGACATTAATTTGCTTCTGTAAAGCACTGTGTAGCGAGCACCGCTTCGTAACAGCTCGCTCCTGAAGAACAACAGCTCGGTTGACTGGAAACCCAAGTTATCCAATTGCACTTCCATGTCTAGCACAGTTGGAAATTTTAGTCTACCCAGTGTGATGTGAGCCCTGAAAGGTCTTGTTTCCCTCTTCACTCCGAAATCCGCCGTCATCTCGTCTATTTCCCGGGCAATCTCTCCAAGGGTGTCAATATCTCCTTTTAACCCTACCCATATTACCCGAGGCCTTTCCAAGCCAGGGAAACATCCAAGCTTATCAAGGAACAGGTTTAGAAGGCCGTAACGTGAAGCAGTGTCATCAAGCCTTGCAGATATATCATCAACAAGGGACTCATCTATGTTACCCAGGAATTTGAGGGTGAGGTGCATATTCTCTGGATTTACCCACCTGACCCCTCTATTTTGACGTCTGAGCTGGCCGATTACACGGCCAATCTCATCCTTTATCTGCCCCGGAAGGGGTATTGCTATGAATGTCCTTATCATGCACCAACGACCTCAGCATGAACAGCGCCACCTTGGCGGTTACCAGTTTATTCCCCTCCCTCTGGAAGGGAAAGATAAAATGCCTGGATTGATGATGTTCCTTGGAACCAACCGCTATCCACACGGTGCCTACTGGCTTATCGTCTGTACCACCGGATGGCCCGGCAATACCGGTTGTTGCCATTGCCACGTCAGCACCTGTTATCTCAAGTATGCCCAGAAGCATGGCATCCGCCACTTCCCTGCTCACAGCCCCATGGGCCATCAGAACATCGTGTGGCACACCAAGAAGACCTTCCTTAAGATCATTACTGTATGCCACTATGCTACCCTTGAAGTACTCGGAACTCCCGGGCAACTGCGTTATCAGATGCCCTATAAG
>QMLJ01000159.1 GCA_003643935.1 Deltaproteobacteria bacterium
GAAATAGTGAGTTACCTTGCCTACAAGCTTTTTTTCTTCACCCATTCAGGTTTACCTCCACATACAGCAATATATATTGATAGAGACTTACTTGCATGTAATTATCTATATAACATCTTGCACTGCTGAAATCAATGCATTCCCCGCGAATTGTAATTTAATATGTATCATGTCAACCCTAGGCCTCTATCAGTTGCTCTGCCAGAAAGTCTGCCTCCATGCCCGAGGTCTTTTCAAAAAGCTCTCCCAGGTATGGTTCGAAGTGGCCCACAGGTAGGCTTACCAGCCTTGCATTCATTTTCTTTGCGCATTTTCTTACAGCCTCGGGGGATATCCCGAAGTCTTTCTCCGCCATTACCATGAGTGCGGGGCATTTGACATTTTTTGCATAGGCTATTGGCCTGTACAGGGGCAGGTACAACAGTATCCTGGCTGGACATTCGTTCTTCCATGTTGACCCTTCGCTTACCAGTGCCATGTAACCTGGCATGGCATCCTCGCTGTTCATGATGGCAAATGTATCGGGCTTGGCTACTATCGGCACGTAATATGGGCTCCTGAAGCTTATTTTCCTCAGCAGGTCTCTCAGCCCTGCAACAACTGCCTTCATGATATAGTTTGCATCCATCATCATTAAAGATGATATACCGTCTACAAAGGGTACCTGCGATACTATGGCAGAAATCCAGGGGTTCCTCGCAGCAACCACTATGACATGGCCGCCGCTGAAGGATGTGCCCCACAGGCCGATCTTATCCTTGTTTATGCCTTCCAGCAAGCGGACATGCCTCAGCGCTGCTTCCCAGTCCTGAATATGCATCAGCGGATTTACCAGGTTCCTGGGCGTGCCCTCACTATCGCCAAAGCACCTGTAGTCAAAGACAAAGACCGCCATGTTCTTTTCAACAAATTTCTCAGCATATGCGCTCAGCCTGAAACTTCTCTCGGCGCCGAAACCATGTGCCATTACCACTACGGGTGGTCTCTTGGCACCGTCCGGCATGTAGAGCCAGCCAGCACACCTTGTACCACGGCTTAGAAAGTCAGAGTCTCTCCTTGTGAAAGGCATGATCTTTCCCCCTGTTTAACAAAATACAACTTGTTCATTCTTTACTGTAAAGACTCCATGTATAAGATTATAGCATACATCCAATGGCATTTGCACTATAAGAACATAGTAATATCGAGATTCATGCCTATACAAAAACAGATTTCATTAGGAAGCTCTATGTTCTAGAGGTGGTGTCATCTTGGTCCTGGAGCAGGACAGCGGAAGGACAAAATGACACAAGTGACCAGGAGCCATGGATGGCGGAATGTTCGAAATCACGCACTTTGATTATAGGAAAATCGACTTGTTTTGGACACCACTGATCGTATTATGTGTTGAAGACCTCCATGTGTTTGTATAGAACCTTGGTTGAGGATGATTGATGGTAAGTGTCAATTTCTCAAAGGGGCCAGAAAGTTTATTGAACATAGGGGGATAAAGAGTATTGCAATAAGTTATATAGAGGTTGAGGCAGGCTCAATAGTAGGAATAGCAAAGGATGTGATGATAACATATGGGAGGCCTGTTTCAGGTGAAGAATTCCTCAGTTCACCGTGACAATCATGGGCGTATTTATCGTATCTTTTGCAGGAACCACGCTTGATACCGCTACCCGTCTGCAACGCTATGTAATAGGAGAACTTGCAATGGCCTATAAAATGCCTCGTCTTGCAGGGAGACACCCTGCAACCCTTATTGCTGTCCTCAGTGCCTTTGTACTTGCCTTTTACAATGGCTCTGGCAAGGGAGCGCTCGTTTTGTGGCCTTTATTCGGTACCGTGAACCAGTTGCTCGGTGCACTGGCACTTTTAATTGTGACCATATACCTTGCAAAGAAGAGGGTGTCTACCGTGTACACGCTCATACCCATGGTATTCATGACTATAATGACAGGTTGGGCAATGCTCATCAACCTGGGGGATTTTTATAAAAACTCCAATTGGCTGCTTTTCACGATAGGCGTGAGCGTCTTTATACTGGAGGTATGGATGATTCTGGAATCTGCTTTGTTTCTCTTTAGGGGCGTTGACTCGGCTGCAGTGGAAGACCATGCCGAATAAAAACAGCAAGTTGAGGACAGGAGAGTAACTATGAGAAAATCACTGGGAAAAACCAATATCGGCGAGATTGGGTTAAGAAAGGCCTTGGCAAGGGATATCCCTATCATTGAGGAAGTTTTTGCAAGGGCATTTGATGCCGATCCTTTCCTGAACTGGTACGTACTCCCTGGTAAGCGTCGCAAGGAACGTATCATAAGGTCTTTTGACATACTTATTCGCGAGATTGCAATGGAACATGACCAGATATTCACCACCACCGACAGCATCAAGGGCGGTGCTGTATGGGTACCCCCTGGCAAGTGGGAAATGGGCATACTTCGGCAGCTGAGCCTGATGCGCTTGACTCCACGAATCACGGGTTTAAGCCGCTTGTTTACGAGGATACTGGGTCTTCTCATGATTGAAGATAAGCACCCCAAGGTAGATCATTATTGCCTCCTTACACTGGGTGTGGATCCGCCATACCAAAACAGGGGCATAGGATCTGCACTCTTGAGGTATGTCATCAAGGATTGCGACGATAAGGGTATCCCAGCCTATCTTGAGACAGCCCTTGAAAAAGATGTGCGTTTTTACAAAAGTCATGGCTTTGAGATAAGGGGAACACTTACCATGCCTGCCAAGGGTCCCATGGTATGGCTTATGTGGAGAGACCCCAGGTAAGTAAGCCCACCTCCTCCAGAGGGATGTGGTTTTTATAAAGTACGTTGACATGTTTCAGCCAGATTATAGGCTTACTCTGTTTCGCCCTGCTTTCTTGGCGGCATACAGGGCCTTGTCAGCCGCCCTCAGAACATCTCTGGGATTCTTGTGCTTGGACGTATCCCTTTCCGCAGCACCTATGCTTATTGTGACAGAGACCCTTTCTCTGGGTTTACCCCTTGCTTTACCTGGCTTTGGTTTTTTCTTGGGCCTGTTAGGTCCCCTTATTACAAAGGGCGTTATCTCCACGCTCTGTCTTATGTACTCTAGTATAGGCAAGGCCTCTTTCTTACCCTTCCCACTCAGCACCAGGACAAACTCCTCTCCCCCATACCTGAATGCCTTTACCCCGGCCACCCTTGACATCCTGGATGCCACCATTCTTAAGACCTGGTCTCCAACAGCATGACCATAGCGATCGTTAAATTTCTTAAAGAAGTCGATATCAGCCATGGCAATCGTGTAGCGACCTGTAAGTTTTAATAACTCTTCGTTAAGTGCGCGTCTTGCAGGGAGGCCGGTCAGTTCATCATGGAATGCCATCTTGTAAGAGGATATAACAAGAGATATAATAAGTATGAGCATTGCAGACGAAGTGTACAGGTTGAATACCCTGTAATCACCTGGGCTTAAAAGTGCCGTGAAGTATGTTGCCAGTGTCCAAAAGAAACCCGAGGTGATTGCATCGGGATCTCTTGTGTAGGTGAATACCAGTAGTAATGCGGCAATACTGAATAATAGAATGCTTAGTTGCGGCATAGGTATTCGATTAAACAGTGCAGTGCTTAGAGGACTGTATTCCAAGTACCTGATGATTGTCGGGTTTGGGTGTAAGTAAAATATACAGGTTGCTATGACTTCGATTGCAATAATACTGGCCCGCCACAGGCCCCTTGGCGTGAATATCCCCCTTTCCTTGACCAGAGAGAGTGCTGCCACGTTCAGTGGAAGTAAGAACGTTATTGCCAGATAGGCTGCATGCACCCCTGGTATCGAAGTCAGGCCAGCGTTACTCATGTATGCAATGGCCCTATCTATAATGGCAAGGATGGTAAGGGCATAAATAACCCTGCTCCTGTTGAAGAGCAGTGCCACAAGGAAACCAGCAATCAGGAGCAGGTAAGGTGTTATCCGTGGTATACCGGTGGGCCATGTTTTCAGTAGGGGAGAATGGATGAAGATAAGCGTTGCAAGGTATATAAGGCCGTTTGGTATAAAAAAAGGAAAGAAGAGCCCGGAATGAACAAATCCTTTATTGCTGTAGTCAGCATTCATCACCAGTGGAAATAACCTAGAATCCTGGCAATTAGCAATGGTTTTCTTTGTTTATAAATGGCATACGTACAAGGGACGACATGTCGGATCTTGGAAGCCTGTTAGTCTATTGTGAATGAACAAGCCTTTATGATTGTGCCATGTCTATTTGTTATATTTTGATACAAGGACTTGCCACCATTGAGTTTGATATGTTTAATTCAAGGTAGGTAGCGGTTTACAACAGC
>QMLJ01000160.1 GCA_003643935.1 Deltaproteobacteria bacterium
CACAGAAACAGCACCTGCCGTAGTCTATCCGTGGTCTTTCGTTTCTTCTGCCTGGTTTTGCCTCTATTTCCTCTATCTTAACCATGTCTATGGCTTGGTTGGGGCATATGTCGGCACAGTTTCCGCAACCAGTGCACTTCTCCCAGTCATTCAGGTGAAAGCCCCTGTACCTCTCTGAAGGCTCTTTGGTCTCGAAAGGATACCTAAGCGTATGGGGTTTCTGAAACAGGTATTTTATCGCCTTAAACGGTGTTAGAACACTCCCCTTTGCTTCTTTAAGCCTCGTCGTGGTTTTATCGTTTTTCATCTGTCTATCTCCGGCGCTATAACGTATAGGCTTAGCATGATATTACCTACGTCTGCTATATTTGCACCTTTTAACAGTCTTTCCAGTATAACTAGGCCATGTACAAAGGACGGAGTCTTGAAATGCGCCCTGTACGGCCTGTTACCGCCATTACTCACAAGGTAAAGCCCGAACTCGCCCCTTGCTGATTCGACCCTTACATATGTCTCACCCTTAGGGATCTTCCATTTGAAGGGGTTTGGGGTCTTTTCGTACACCTTTCCAGAGGGCATCTTTTCAATGCACTGCTTTAATATGGATACGCTCTGTACCATCTCGTCCCTTATAACAAGTACCCTAGAGTACGCGTCTCCTGCTTCCCTCGTGGGCACCTCTAAATCCATGTCACTGTACGCTGCATAGGGCTCTAGCTTCCTTATGTCATGTTTTATACCGCATCCCCTTAAGACCTGGCCTGTACCACCCATCTCAATCGCGTCTTCCGGTGATATCTTCCCAATGCCGCTTGCCCTCTCGTAGAAAAGACGATTTTCAAAGAAAGTGGAATTGTAATCAGGGAGACGATTATGAATTGCATCGAGAAATGCGAGGAGTTTATCCTCAAAACCTTCCGGAAGGTCTCTCCTTACTCCCCCTGGCATGTTGTAGATATGGTATACCCTGGCACCAGTGAGGTCCTCGAAAAGGTCAAGTAGATAGTCCCTGTCACCCATTGCCCACTGTGCTGGTGTGTCAAAACCCAGTATGCTGGTATAGGCCCAGGCTGCCGTGAAGTGACAAGAAAGGCGGGACATCTCCTGTATCATTGTCCTTATGTATTGTGCCCTTTCTGGCACCTCTATCCCGGCCAGATCTTCAACTGCCATGGCATACACCATCTCTACGGGCTCTGACTCTATCATGTTTATCCTGCACACAAGGGGGAAGTTCTGTATCCAGTTCCTGTACTCCATCAGCTTCTCGAACCCACGGTGCAAATAGCCTGGGTTTACCCTTGCACTAAGTATGGTATCACCTTCCACGTTAAGGGAAATACTCAGATTCCCTATCATGCCGAGGTGCTGGGGTCCGAATATGAGTTCTAGTTCTCTTTCTGCCATTTGTATTCCTCGAAGCTAGGTATGCTGTCGTATGTATCTTTAACGTACTTTCTCATGTCAAAATCCTTCCTGAAAGGTGGTATGTCCTTCCAGTTGTCCAAGAACAGCGGGTTGAGGTCTGGGTTGCCCTCAAACATCACACCAAAGAGCTCGTGCATCTCCCTCTCAAATATACCGGCATTTTTAAATATGGACATTGCCGTGGGAAAGACAGGCTTATCCCTATCAATCCTTGTTTTGACCATTATGTGTAGGGGCCTTTCCAAGGAGGCAACATGGTATACAAGTTCGAATTCATTATCGTCTATCCAGTCCACACAGGATATGCTCTTGAGCTGGTAAAAACCACTTGCCTTTAGGTAGTCAAGGACAGCTAGGACTGACTCCCCGGGTGTTGTCACACTCAACCTGTTTTCACCTAGAGTCCTTGCATCAGTTCCCTTGAAGATGCTCTTCAATAGGTCTACCATGTCATTCATCATGTGTACCTTCTTTTAGTGAATAGAGAGGCGGCCATTCCATGCTGCCGAATAATCTCTCCTGGTTTCCACGATAATAGTCGTAGTGCTCCCTGTACCTTATGTACCCTGTTGCAAGGCCTTTATCGATCATGCCCCACAACTTTGTAACACCAATAAATATGGCTTCAGGCCTCGGCATGCAACCAGCTATCCAGCCGTCTACAGGTATAAACTTGTCCAAGTGCTTTATGGTGTTGTAGGAATCCCAGTACATACCACCATTTATGGGACAGGATCCAAATCCTATAGTGTACTTGGGCTCTGCCATCTGTTCGTATGTCCTTATTATGGCTTTTAGTGTCTTTGTGGTTACATAGCCTGTGATAAGGAACAGATTTGCCTGCCTGGGCGTTGCAACAGGTATAACACCAAACCTCTCAGCATCCCACCTTGAGGTAAGCACCGGGGGTACCTCTATAACCCCACAAGCTGTGCTGAAATACACGGCCCACAGGGAATACTTATTTCCCATCTTTTTTGGCTCTTTGAGCCATTTTATAAGATTGTTTCTATCCATTATCCCAACCCCTTAATAGGCTATATCGCTAGTACTATAATAAGTCCGGCAAGGGCCATAACCGAGGGCCACTTCCATAAGAACTTGACCGCCTGCTCTGTCCTGAACCTGGGAAACACGGCATTTATCAGAAGGCCTATCACGAATACAACAAGTACCTTCAGGAAGAAATAAAACACGTTACTCGACCCACCCAAGAACATGTCAACAAAGAGTCCAATGGTTATGAATATGGCAAATGCATGCTCTATCTCTGCCAATGCCAGGTATTTACCACCGTATTCAGCCATGGGTCCTGATGATATCTCTTGAGGTGCAGATGCAAGGTCAAAGGGCCTTATCCCTAGCATCGCGGGTATGATAAGTATGTACGCCAAGCCGGGGAGAAACAAAGGCACCGAAAAGATCGCCCAGTGGAAAGCTGACTGCGCCTTGACTACGTCCACGGCAGATATCGTGTGGTAGTACGTCATGACAGAGAGCATGATAAGGATAAATGGAACCTCGTAACCAAGGCTTAATATAAACTTTCTTGATATACCTATACTGATGTTAGGATTGGCACCTTCACCACCAGAGAGCGCAAGCCCTAACGGGGCAAAAAGCATAATGTATAAGATAACGAGAAGACCACCTGAAGTCCTGAGAGGACACATTCCTCCAAACGGTATGAACAGCACGAGTACGATTGTACCAGCCAAAGATAGGATCACCCCTGCATCAAATATAGGACCATGGGAAATCGTTTTCTGGCTGAATAGTTTTATCATGTCTATGACCGGTTGCATGAGAGGTGGCCCGTATCTTCGGTGTATCCTTGCCATGATCCTTCTTGAGAGCCCCATTAGAAACACACCTATTATAAAGGCTAGAATTGGAGATACAATAAACTCAGCAAATTTCATGTGTAATACTCCCGAATGCCTACCATATATTAAAACCAAGCTTGATTGTTATTAACACTACTAGGAAAAACATTATGTACATCACGTATGAACCTAATTCCCCTGTATATATACGCCTCGTCCAGTCGCAAAGTTCTCTAATTGCTCTAGCCGCAACCATGTAGAAAATCTCCACCACGTCGACAAGACAGGGTTTTATAATACGGTAAATAGGTGCATAGAAGTTAGCGGTGTACTGATATCTCTCCTTTGGTATGTAAGAACCAGCTGCATAGTTATTATCCTGCTCCACCCTTAAAGAACTTGGCGCTGCCTTGAAAATAAGCCACACTATAACACATGATACTAAGACGGCGCTGAATATGTTTATGGTATTCAATGCACCCGTATCAGAGGCTATGCCCCATATATTTACAGCCAAGGACTTAAAACCAAACGATACACCTATGCTGTTTATAATCTTAAGAGGAATACCTGGAAGTATGCCAAACAAGATAACGATTATAGATAAGATTACCATAGGTAGCTGCATGCTGAAAGGCGCCTCTCTAACATCCTTATAATCTTCAGGCAACTGGCCCATGAATATATTGTGCAAGATCTTGTATGCATAGAGTATTGTACCCCAGGTACCAAACAACGCCACAAAAGCCAGAAAAGGATCCTTACCCAGTACCAATGTCTTATAGATAAGCCACTTTGACACAAAACCATTGGTCAAAGGAAATCCGATGAGGCCCAAAGCACCTATAAGGGCCACTGCAAAGGTAAGGGGCATTCTTTTTATAATACCTCCAAGAGAGTTAAGGTCCCTTGTCCCTGTCCTGTACTCTACTGCACCCACAGCCATAAATAAAAGTGCTTTGAAAGACGCATGGTTAAGAAAATGGAACATTCCACCTGCAAAGCCAAGACTGGTACCTATTGCTATACCAAGAATTATGTATCC
>QMLJ01000161.1 GCA_003643935.1 Deltaproteobacteria bacterium
AAGGCAGAACCCAATGTCTTTTGCGGCCAGGTAGTGGCATGGATCTATCTTTATGGCTGTCTTGAAGGCATTAATGGCTTCCTGTGTTCTGCCGAGCTTTTCCAGGGCCTTGCCATAATAATAGGGCGCTTTCTCCCTTATGTTTGGTGGTACAGGATATGTCTCAATCTCTATGCCAAGGGAGGCAGTGGTTTCAAATGCCTTTACAGCATCTTTAAACAATCCTGCATTAAGGCATGTCATACCAAGGAAATAGTGCATGAGGCCACTATCCTTGTAAAGCCGTGTAGCCTCCTTGAACTCTTGCGCCGCCCTTTGTTTTTTACCCAGTTTCAGGTAGCAGTCTGCGGCCAGAGAATAGCTGTATTTGAGCCAGTTTTCGCTGCCATTGGTCATTTGCCTTGCAACCTTGATGTATTCAAGGGATTTATCGTACTCTTTAAGGGCAAAGTATGATGATGCTATAAAGAAATACCTGGAGCTCGAGGCATTGCCCTCTGCCACCTCGTCCAGTAGTATCCTCAAGTTTCTTCTGGCCTTTATTAGCCGTGATTCCTCGTCGTCGTAGCCGGTATGCCTTATGGTAATATCAGCAGAATCTATCTTGATGCCCGCACTATGGACCACCTCAAGAATCTGTTCGTGTACCCTGTTTACGAATCTTACATCGTCTCTATTTGGAAATATCCTGAGCTGGTAACTAATAGTATCCCCGTCTTTCCTGTCGGTGTTTGCTATCATTAGCATCCATGCCCTGTTTTTGTCGGCTTTAAGGCTCTTCTTCAACCTTGAAAGCTTGGCAGCCTCTTCGGGTGAAATCCTGTCGTCTGCGTCCAGCCATAGCAGGTAGTCTGAGTCAGCCATGTCAATGGATGCATTCCTTGCCTTTGAGAAATCGTCACACCAGTCAAAGTGACCCAGCTTCACGCCGAAATTCCTTGCAATATCCACTGTATTGTCGCTTGAGCCTGTATCAACCACTACTATCTCGTCAACTATTCCCTTTATGTCCCCCAGTATATTGGGGAGGTTCTTCTCCTCGTTTTTTACTATCATGACTGCGCCGAGCTTGGGCCGTGCACCTTGAGCCAGTAATATAGCCCTGTTTTTCTTAAGCTCATCCACGTTTCTGCCGCCTGCCTTTATTCCTGCATCAAAAGCCTCTATTGCCTTGTCCCTGTCCCCTTTCTTCATGTATGCAGCCCCCAGCAGGTTGTATGCACTTGCAATGTCAAAGTAAAATCCCTTGTTTCCTTCTAGGTGGAGGGATATGGCCTTTTCTGCCTCATGAATCGCCTTGTCCAGCCTCCCTAGGTGAAAATCTTCCACTGCAAGCTCTATCATCGCCCTTGGATCATTAGGCATGGATAAAACTTTCTTTTCGAGTAGTTCCCTGTAGTACAGGCGCTTTTCATAAGACTGCGTACCAAAGTGGTGTATAGGGGTGCGTATCTCACCCAAGGGTATACCAAGTCTCTTAAGGCCTGGCTCTATGAGTTCCCTGACCTGGCCTGTATAGTAGAGCCCCTTTACCCTGGGAAACATCCTCACCTTGGTAGATGGACTCCATCCCTTGAAACCTTTTTCAAACTCAGGATATTCTCCCTTACATGGTCTGAAGCCTTCCACGCCTGTATCATTTCCATAGTTTCTCGTGGTCATTAGAAAACCTTGGGGGTCCTTTTGCTTTGCACTTGCTATGTGAAGGAGATCCTTTTCTGCAATCCTTTCGTCCGCATCTATGGATATGATCCAGTCCCCCTTGGCTGCGTCTATATATGTATTCCTGGCATCTGCAAAGGAATCTCTCCATGTTATTTCTATAACCCTTGCCCCGAGCGCCCTTGCTACATCAGAGGTGTTGTCTTTTGATCCCGTGTCAACCACAATCATTTCCCAAGAGACCTTTGCCATTACAGGTAGTATATCTTTCAGGTCCTCGCTGGCATTCTTTACGATCATGCAGAATGATATCGTACTCATAGGGATCTTGTCATCTCTTCCTGTGTCGGGCTTGCAATCATGGAGAGGACCTTTTCAAAGCCCTGTATAATGTCTTTGGGATTAAAAGACTTAAGGCATGGGCTTATGTCACTACCTTTGAGCTGTGCCTCCGGGCACCCCCTGGATGGATCAAATATGAATGACTTTCCTGAATGCGTGGTTATAGTGGTACCTTTTTCCAGTATCCTTACCCTGTTCGCACCAATAGGGATAACAGGAGGTGTCTCTGTAAGAGCGCTTATACCGCATGGGCTTGCACATGTCTCACCAAAGTAGCATGCTTCCAGTGCAACGACATTGGGATAATACCTGGTGCGTATACTGGAAGATATAGGACCAAAGAATACAAGTGATGGGGTTCCCAGGGCAGCTGCTATGTGATAGGCTGAACTGTCTGTTGAAACAAGGGCATCTGTCGTGGCTATTGCAGTAACAAAGGCATCAAGGCCAGAAGAAGTGTCAAGGCTGAACACGTTTTCCATATGCTCGCAGCTCATTGGTATTTTACCGGGCACTACAAAGTTGATGCCCTTGAAATTGGAGGCAAGGAGCTTGAGTATGTCATCGGGTAGATACCTTATCCTGTCGCTTGCGCCAGGCGAGTAAAGCACGGTGGCTTGGCTGTGACCATGGCCTGAAATCTTTTTTATCTCTTCCCTTATTACATGGTTTCTTGATAGTCCACTGGATATAGCCGGTATCTTCTGGTCCCATGGTATGCCTGATGGGTCCATGCCCAGGCAATCCAGGTGGAAGTCTATCATGTCAACATGGTTGAAAATGCCCCTTTTATCGGAGAAATCCACGTAAAAATCAGCAGAGTCTACAAGATCAGATAGCCTTATGGGATGAGGATAAAACATGTCCACCAAGCCCAGGTCTTCAAAGAGTGCCTTCCTGTCTTCAAAGGTTGAAAGCATTATCTTTACCCCGGACCGGCACCTTGACCTGAGATGCTTTAAAGCAGGTGTAAGCATGATGAGATCCCCTATGCCCCCTGCTCTTAGAAGCATGAGCCTATTTCCAGGTGGGATGCTTGAGACATCCATGTCCAGGGGTTTAGGGAATCCGGGTATCCTTGTTGCGTCAAAGTCCAGCCCTGTTATAAAGCCTTTGTTTTCCATGCAGATTGACCTCGCAAGGCTGGTGCCACCCATGACAAGTATATTGTGGATATTCACGTTTGGGTATGTGATGGGGGAGAGGCTGTACGAATGGCCGTGGTAGAAGAGATGCCCGTCTGTTGTGGATGCAAGATAGGTTAATGTCATTTATTCTCCATTATCATAAAATTCTAAATACTGTGATCTCTGTTTACCTTTGCATGGCCAAGGAGTTTAATTGCCACTGGCCTTCTCCAGCATACTTTCACGGACTTTGTTTCCCTGTCTCTGGAGAGCAAGCAGGTCCAGGACTCTTTTGAATCCTTGTAGAATGGATTCTTCGGAGAATGATTCCAGGCATGGACTAAACCTGGTGCCCTTTGCCTGTGCCTCGGGGCAGCCCATCGAAGGATCGTAAGAGAACACGTGGCCGGAAAAGGTGATTATTTCAGTGCCTTGCTGCAGGTCCCTTACCATGTTTGCGCCTATGGGTTTCAAGCTTGCCCTCTGTGTCCTGGCATGTATGCCGCATGGCGGCACGCATGTCTCACCCATGTAATCAAAGGGATCCAGACTGACCGTATATGTATAGTAGGTTGACCTGAGCATGGATGGTATTGGTCCAAAGAATACGAGAGATGGCTTACCAATGGCAGCTGCTATGTGGTATGCACCACTATCCGATGAGACCAGGATATCGCATTCATTTATTGCAGTGGCAAAGGAAGAGAGACTTGCTGACGTGTCTATTAAGACAATATTCTCGAGGTCTTTGACCTCCTCAGGTATGGTCTCAGGGGTCAAAAATAGTATGTTTGGGAAGTTTCTAGCTAGTGTGCGTAGAATACTAGGCGGCAGTCGCCTTATGGGATCGCTTGCCCCTGGCGAGTAAAATGCTCTTATGGCCCAATCCCCTGATACCCTTCTTATCTCTCTGATTGTGCCCTCCTGCCTCAATAAACCCCTTGGTATCTCTGGTATCTTGTCTGAAGCTGGTATGGCCTCGGGATCAATATTCATGGAATCCAGGTAGAAATCCGTCATGTTGACCCTGTTGTATATGCCCTTTATATCCGGGAAACCTATGAAATAGTCTGCATTTTCAACCAGCTCGGATAATCTGAGCGGGAGTGGATATAACCTGTTCGCATATCCAAGGCCTTCAACCAGGGC
>QMLJ01000162.1 GCA_003643935.1 Deltaproteobacteria bacterium
AGCAGTGGATGGAAAATTTTTCCTTGGGGATACTGAGTACGAGATTAAATCGAATGATTATTTGGGTCTCTATGACTGGACATGTGGGTACATGAGGAGGGACACGTATTGGAACTGGGCTGCCACGGCAAGTGTATTACCTGATGGGCGTCTGTTCGGCATGAATCTCTCTCAGGGTGTAAATGAAACTAGCTTTACTGAGAATGCCTTCTGGGTGGATGGAGAGATGACAAAGGTGGATACCGTATTCTTTGATTTCGATTACGAGAACATGTTTGACAAGTGGCATATTACTTCCTTCGATGGCAAGGTGGATCTTGAATTCAGCCCCGAGACAAAGAGGTCGGAGAAGATAAATGCAATATTTGTGGCTTCAAGGTTCTCTCAGTTCGTAGGTAGATTTGATGGCAGGCTGAGGACAGCCAGTGGCAATGAGATAGATCTTAAAGGATGTCCTGGATATGCCGAGGATCACTTTGCAAGGTGGTAATCTTTAAGTAGCATGTTCATCCAGTCCTTGTACATAACACTGAGCGTAAGGAAGTCTTTTTCATTGTCCACGTCCAGTGCAGCTCCTCCCATGGTAGTGCACACGCTTTTGAACCGAACCTTTAATATACGTGATATTAATTTCTCGCTCTCTGAGATTGTGACAGGATAACTGGTTATCCATGCAAAAGGCTCCATTCCAAGCATCGAAAGGCTCGTTGATAGCTGCAGGCAGAGGTAGTAGAACAGGCTTTTAAGTACAATGCCTTTTCTAAGCCTTACTATCTCGATCATTGATTTTAGGATGTTTACAAACTCCTTCTGATACCTGTAATCGTATACCTTTAGAACAATATCCATACTATCCATCACGTAAAACGGCTTCACCATGTGCAGGTTATTCTGCCTGTAATTGCCGTCCCTTGTATGGAATGTGGCCATCTTTATTCCAGGCCTGCCCTTCCTCGGGCTGAATTTCCTTAGCGATTCCTCCGGGGTTATGCCTAAAACATAATCCCACTTCTCCATATCACACATGGAGATAAAATCCTCGAGCTCCCAGACAGTAAGCAAAGGTACATCTCCGGGAACAAAGATCACATGCTTGTCCCTGTATGCATTGATGATATCATCCGTTAATACATGTTTCTCCCTGTATTCAGGGATCGTGTTCAAGAAACCTTCCTTTGCATTCTCGCACAGGTTACGTCCTTGCTCTACTATGATTATGTCAAGGTCGGACAATATCTCTGTAAAGGCATCCTTGGGGCCCACGAGTACTATCTGGTCTATGTCTTTACTTTCTATCAGGACCTCTACAATATGCCTGATCATGGGTTTTCCAGCTACATCCAGGAGTGCCTTGTTCTTCCTGAATACCTTCTTTGCTGCCCTGCCATCTCCTGCGGTGATAACTGCATCTATGCCCATGTATCCTGCTATCACCCTAAAACGACATTTCTGTCAAGGGTGAAATGCCAGTCTATATAAGGAAATCAGTCTGTTAGCCGTATAATAGGCCGGACATGTGAGGTGTAAATGCAGACATGTTAATTCAGCAGGAAGCCTTGCTACAGGGAGATGCCACATTTTTATTGTCACTATGCAGGGCCTTGATTTATATGTTTTATAGTCCTAGCCTAAGAGGGCCAAGGGCTGAAACGTAAAGGGAGAAGTGCTATGGATACAAATCCGAAAATCCTGGTCTGGAATCTTAGTGACGAGGAGATGAGATTGTTTGGGCTTTTCCTTAAGGATATTGATGGCCCAAGGTTGGAGCAAATAAGAAGGGACCAGGGCCATTTACTTGTGCGTGAAATACTGTTCACGGATAAGGTCTCTAGCGACGAGTTCGATTCAAATGAAAAAGTGGTCCTCTTTTACAACGTACAGGCCGAGATGGTTCAGAAGGTAGTGGCCGGGATAAGGGAAAGTGAAGATCTCCCAAGGCCTATATTTGCCGTGGTTACGCAGCATTCCATAGATTGGAAATTCAGCCACCTTGTAGAGGAGCTGGTAAAGGAGAGGGATTATTTCAAGGCCCACAAAGGTGCTCAGCCTGATGACCATTAATACCATCGCTTGCTGCCTTACATAATCCAGAGATAATTATGCTTGATAAAGAACCGCAGATTATAAGGGATATGTTTGACCGTATTGCATCCACGTACGATCTCCTTAACTTTGTTCTGTCCTTGTCCATGGATAGAAGATGGAGGATGATGGCTGTTCAAGGCCTTGCCATCAAGCGAGATGATGTTGTCCTTGATATTGGTACAGGTACGGGGAACATGGCACTTTTAGCGCTGGAATTATCTGCCTTGAGGGTCCATGGCATTGATCTCTCAAGGCGAATGACGGGTATTGCACGAAAAAAGGCCAAGGCAAGGGGCTTGGATAACAAGTATGCTATATACCTAGCAGATGCACTTCACATGCCCTTCGGCGATGCCTCGTTTGATAAGGCAATGGTTGCCTTTGGTATAAGAAATATGAGAGATATTAACGCATTCTTAATGGAGGCGAATAGGGTACTTAAACCTGGTTCCCTTTTCAGCGTGCTGGAGCTATCCATGCCAGGTGGCAGGGTGTTCAGGATATTATATTCCCTGTACTTCAGGTACATGCTTCCAAGGATAGGTGGTCTCATCTCGGGTAAGATGGGAGCTTACACATACCTGAGGGACTCGGTCATTAAATTCCCACCACCAGTTAAGCTTGTTGAGATGATGGAGACATGCGGATTCAGGGTGCTAAGCACAACACCGCTATTTCTCGGTGCATGTCATTATTATCTGCTTGGGAAACCTTAAAAGGCGATCCCATGCCAGGGTTTGCCTGTATATCAACATGGTTCATGAATATATAATTATATATTTACCTGCTTTCAGTACACATGCTATATATACTTTTAGTGGTTTTGAATAAAATAGGGATTTAGGGAGGAAGTAGTAATGTTTAAGAGTAAGTTTTATTGGTATGTCATGATGCTTGGTGCCATTGGCGGATGGGTGTTCTCCATATACGGTATTGTCAAGCCCTTCAAGGATGAAAACCTTAAGAAGGTGTGGAAGAATATCCTTGTCACGTGGGTAATCGGCCACCCGCTGGAACTGGCTATATCCACTCGCATAGGGAAGAACCTGGGCCTTAGCAGTGCCAGGACTGTTATTAAAACCCTGCTCTTTGGATTCACGTGGTGGTTGCCACTGAAGCTGGGTATCATTAAGAAGTAGTCCTTGGGGATTTTCCTAAAGATTTGCTGGTAGTATCCATGCTTTGCCATGGGCCTGGGGCAACGTGTGTGCCCGGCTCTCAGGTGAAGTCTATCCCGGGTGTTTTACATGGTATCTCTCTCCATCTCCTTTAGGTATCCTAGCCTTTCGGTTATTGGGGGATGGGAATAGTAGAACCATGCAAATGCAGGATGGGGAAAAAGGTTTGCCAGGTTTTCCTTTGCAATCCTCTTGAGTGTCTTTATAAGTGGTTTTGCAGATTGCATGACATTATAGGAGTATGTGTCTGCCTGTATCTCGAACCTTCTTGATATGTTGGATACAACCGGGGTGAAGAAGAATGCAAGCGGTCTCAGCATGATTACGATGAGAAAAAGGCCTGCATATTTTATCTTTGGGTTTATACCAAAGGTAGTGTACAGGACTGGCCAGTTTATTAGATAGGAAGAAAAGAAAAGAACTGCGAATGATGCAATGGCCATGAGGAATGCCTGCTTTAGTACATGTCTCCTTTTCCAGTGCCCCATTTCATGAGCTAGTATAGATAATATCTCATCCTTTGCATGTGATTCTATAAGAGTGTCATACAGCACTATGCGCTTGGTTTTCCCCATGCCCGTGAAGAACGCGTTTGTATGCCTACTCCTTTTCCCTGCATTGATCTGATATATACCCTTGACTTCAATGCCTGCTTTTTCTGCGATGGATATTATATCTGACTTGAGGTCCTGGTCCTCAACCTCACTATATTCGTAAAACATGGGTATTATGACAACGGGGTAGATCCAGAGTAAGAACACCTGGAAGGATACAAAAAATATCCAGACAAGTAGCCACCAATAGGTTTTAACGTGATACACCAGGCCAAGTACTGGTCCTAGTAGAAGGATCATAAGCACTAAAGAGATAAGTATATCTTTGAACAGGTCCGATATCCAGAGCCGTGGTGTTATGGTGCTGAATCCATATTTTTTCTCGATTACGAACGTACTATAGATGCCAAAAGGTATCTCCATGATATATTTCAGTATTAGGAGGACG
>QMLJ01000163.1 GCA_003643935.1 Deltaproteobacteria bacterium
CCCATACCTGGAACAGTACCTACATTTAGAGACGTGCCTAAAGGTTGTCCTTTTCACGACAGGTGCGAGGTAGCGATGGACATATGCGGCGAAGAGATGCCACCAATCACCTTCCCGGAGGAATCTCACATGGTAAGGTGCTGGAGGCATGCATGAAGGAGCCCATCTTAAAGGTCAAAGGCCTTTGCAAAGATTACCGCATAAAGACCGGCCTTACAAATAGATCGCTAGGTATTATAACAGCGGTGGACAGTGTGGATCTCGAGATATACCCAAACGAGACACTAGGCCTTGTGGGCGAATCGGGGTGCGGAAAATCAACCCTGGCCAGGCTTCTACTGATGCTGGAAAGGCCAGATTCCGGTAAGGTGATCTTTGACGGCATCGAACTTAAGCCTGGTATAAACAAGTCATCCACAAAGCGTGTACGCAAGGGAATGCAGATCATATTTCAGGATCCTTTCGGGTCCTTAAGCCCCAGGAAGAAAGTCATATCAATTATCGAAGAACCACTTATAATTCACGCTGTAGCATCCCGCAAAGAGATCAGAGAGAGGGCAATGCAACTACTTGCACTTGTAGGCCTACCCCTGGACGTGGCTAATAGGTACCCACATGAATTCTCTGGTGGCCAAAGGCAGCGCATAGGTATAGCGAGGGCACTGGCGCTCAACCCAAGACTGGTTATATGTGACGAACCTGTTAGCTCACTTGACGTCTCCATACAGGCTCAGGTATTAAACCTGCTCGTAGGGCTTCAGGAAAGGTTAAAGCTTTCTTACCTCTTTATCTCTCACGATATATCCGTGGTAAACTATGTATCCGACAGGATAGGAGTCATGTACATGGGTAGAATTGTTGAAATAGCACCAACCAAGTCCATTATCAATACACCCATGCACCCGTACACACGCTGCCTTCTCGCATCAATACCCCGGGTAGGCAAGAAAAAGGATAGAATAGTCTGCACAGATAAAAAGGGTTTTATACCTGTAGCCTCCGGATGTAACTACTTGCCAAGATGCAACATGGCAATGGATATATGTTCTAAATCAAGACCCGTCCTTAAAGAAATGGAGAAAGGACATTTTGTTGCCTGCCATGCGTGCTAATGCATGTTTCGTGTAGAGCCTGGCTATGCAGGCAACATTTTCCTTTCTGTGCTTGACTCCTCTAAAGTCGCCCATGTATTAGGTATGCAATGTCAGAAGAACTCATAACCACGAACGGCAAGGAAATTCTTCTGGTGGGTACAGCTCACGTATCATCCAGTAGCGTAGAAGAGGTTAAAGAGGCAATATCAAGATTCAAGCCAGAAACCATTGGCATTGAACTGTGCCAGAAGAGGTATGGCGTACTAAAAGATCCACAACCATGGAAAGATACAGACATATTCAAGGTAATAAAGGAAAAGAAAACTTCGTTTCTCCTTGCAAACCTCGTTATAGCTTCCTTCCAAAAAAGAATCGGTGATAGACTGGGCGTCAGACCTGGTGCGGAGATGAGTGTCGCAGTGGAGGAGGCTCAAAAATTGGGTATTCCCGTTGCATTACTGGACAGGGATATTCAAATCACCATGAAGAGACTTTGGAGGATGCTATCCTTGAAAGAACGCCTAAGGCTATTCTGGGCTCTTGCAAGCACCTTGTTCTCCGCAGATGAAGTGGGTGAGGACGAGATAGAAAGACTTAAACAAACTGACATAATAAGCCTTGCGGTGGAAGAGATGGCGGAGAAGGCCCCTGCAGTAAAAAGGGTTCTCCTAGACGAAAGGGATGAGTACATGGCAAAAAAGATCTCTGACATTAATTCCAACAAAGTACTTGCCGTTGTCGGTGCAGGTCATGTAAAGGGAATCAGGGAAAGGCTCCAAGACATACCTGACAGCATCGAACACCTGGATTACGTACCTCCAGTGGGAAGGCCTATACTAAAATACCTAATACCACTAGTGATTACAGTAATCATTGCATTAGGCTTCTTCAGCGGAGGCAAGGAGAAGGGGTACGAGATGATGAAATGGTGGCTTTTGAGCAATGCTTTCTTCGCGGCACTGGGATCCGGCCTTGCCCTTGCACATCCCTTTAGTATACTTACCGCAGCAATAACATCACCCATCACGTCATTAAATCCAACACTAGCAGCTGGATGGTTCGCCGGCCTTACCGAGGCCTACCTAAGAAAGCCAAAGGTATCGGACTTTGAATCACTTAAGGATGACATATCAAGCATCAAGGGCTTCTGGAAAAATCCTATCACGAGAATACTCATGGTAGTAATCTTCGCCAACCTTGGTAGTGCCCTTGGTGCCCTGGTTGCAATGCCAGTCCTGGCAAGAATTATACTGAAGGGCTAGCTCCCTTACAAAAGACAGGGCCATGTTCGTCCCATTCAAGCCAAGCACCCTGGTCAAGAAAACTGGGTAACACGATAAGCCTATCTTTCATTATACCCCTGTGCAGGTGTCCACACACGACCCTATCAACCCCGCGTCTAGATGCCGTATCCAAGGGTATGGATACAGAAGGTGGCCTTATCTGCGCTGAGGACCTCACTAGAAACCTTGAAATAGCTCTCTTAGTCTCGCTAGGAAGCAACCTATCGAGCATGGTTATCACAGGCCATCCTATTCCATGAAGGATCTTGAACCCATGGTCACGAACCGTTAGGCTATGCCCATGGCAGATGAGAACATCCTCTCCGTATATATCATAGACCATCTCTTCAGAAGGCACATTGATTCTTGTTGAAGAACGTCTTCCAATCAAGAAATCCCTGTTACCAGGGAAAAGATATACCTTGGGGGAATCAATTGCATCTATGATCCTTTCATGCTCCCTTTCCATACCCGTGTACCAGTAGTCAAACAGATCACCCAGTATAAAAACTGTATCAGACCTCTGAGCCATTTGTTCCAGCCACGCAAGAAATGCATTCTCCTCGCGGGCAGAACCTGGCCTTATATGGACATCGGCTACAAATGCGTACATGTGGTTTTTGTACCAGAACATAAAAAACCTTGCCATACCAAGTTTTAATTTATATAAACGAGGCCATGGTGTTGCATGGCGTAAGGCAAAAGCTCCCTGACCACTTTTTCATCTTTTTGATCTCTTTAGTCTTTGTGTGTATGTCCGCATGTCATGACACTGCAAATAACAATAACCCCAAAAATAAGGACCAAGCATCTACGTATTCAACCTCTAAGACAACGTCAGGGATTGCACCAGAGCCGATTATAAGGACACTTACTGTTGATAGAGGAGATTCAATTTACTCCATTCTCACGGATAATGGAGTCCCGGACGCAGACATCTACGAGATAGTAAGTGAAGCAAGAAAATACTTTGATCTTTCCAAGATCTTACCTGCTCATGAGATAGTACTTACCTTTTCAGGGAAAGACCAATCACTCCTCAGGCTTGAATACGAGGTAAGCGAGATTAAAAAACTAATAATAAATATACATGGCAAAGAAATCAATGTCACGATGAAAAAGAGAAATCTTATCCTCCCGGCGGATTTCACAGGAAGATTAAAAGTGTTCAGTTGCAAGCTAAAAAAAGGTGAAAGCGTATACAAAATACTCTCTGGGCTGAGTGTATCTCCTTTTCAGATAGAAGAGCTCTCAAAATCTGCAAGGTCCAGCTTTGCCCTGTCATGCGTCAAGCCAGGCCATGAACTGGATGTATGGATCACGGAATCCATGCCTGTTCGGATAGCTAGGCTGGAATACCAGATCGATGACTTCAGGAAACTCATAGTCACCCCTATGGATGGCAGCTTCACATCAGAGATAAAAGACCTCAAGGTCGAGATCGGCTATGCCAGGACACACGGGATAATAGAAGATAACCTGTACGATTCCGGGATCAAGGCAGGCCTGAGCCCCGAAGTGATAATGTCTCTAGCAGACATCTTTGCATGGGACATAAACTTCTTTAAGGAGATAAGGCCAGGAGATTGCTATACAGTGGTCTTCGAGAAATACTATGTTGAGGGTAAATTCAAAGGTTTTGGCAAGATAATAGCGGCAAGGTTTATAAACCAGGGTAAAGAGCACGTGGCTATCTACTTTGATGATGGAAATGGTAAGAAGGGTTACTACGACGAGCGGGGAAGACCGATACGCAAGATGTTCTTAAAGGCACCGCTCAAATACACCAGAATCTCATCCAGATTTAGCTACCACAGGCTTCACCCAATACTACACGTTTGGAGACCACATCTCGGCGTGGACTATGC
>QMLJ01000164.1 GCA_003643935.1 Deltaproteobacteria bacterium
CTTCAATAGTGTCCATGTTACGGTTCTTGCACACGTAGGGTCTATCAAGTGCCTGGTAAAAGTCGTCTTCTGCACCCCCAAGACCTGTAGGTTCACCACCAGGATCAAGCCAATCTATGATGGCATCTATAAGGTTATTGAGTTCGTCTTCAGTGATATCTATATTTAGTATACCAAAAAGGCGCTTAAACTGTTCTTTCCTGATATCATCAAGCGTTCCATCTTCTTTTACAAGACTATTGATGTCTATCTTTGAGCATTCATCCGTGATTTCACCCACAAACACCGGCCCATCCAGGAGTGCACTTGAAGCCGCCGCATATTCGCTGAACTTGGCCCAGTCCTCATCCAGGCCATCATAGTTAGTATCGTCATCCTTAAGGAGTGCCTTTGCCGCCTCCACACCCGCATCTGCAAGGTAGTAAGCCTGGAGTGAATCCCTGAAGTTATACGCAAGTTCTATATCATCGCCTTGATCAGAGCTAAAAGAAAGCACCATGGCAGTGAACATTGCAACCGTACTAAGTACCAGGATAAGTACAACACCCCTGGAATCCCTGGCTAAATCTCTCAAGCCTAGCATCTCTTCCCAGTCTAGCCCCCTGTGCCCTTGCTTTCAGCTATGATCTCTGGTTTTATCCAAGTAAGTGGCAGGAATGCAACCCCAGTAAACTCAAGTTCTTTATCCCCCTGCTTGAAAGAAATAGTTATCTTTACCTCCCTTGGCAGGTATCCCATATCCTTGAAATCCCAGTTGTCGAATTCATTCAGGTCCTTGTCTAGGTAAACTATATTCATCCCGGTTATATCTTCAGCCAGCTCAAATGCATTACCTTTTGAGGTTATGCCATAGTGGGGTGTACAGTCGTCACGTCTCATTAGATAGTAGAGATCACTACTTCCTTCCATCTCCTCAAGGTAGTAATCCACCTCGCATATGCCACCTTTCAAAGGGTCAAACGTTGTCTCAGATGCAGTCGTGAAGTAAAGGCTATCCTTGTTAATTCCATACTCATCGTTGTTCATACCCATAAACCTATACATATCAACCTCGTCCTCTGTCATCTTTAAAGGTACATATGCAGAGGTCAAGTCTTTTATCATGGTTGCAAAAGCAACACGTACCATCTGATATGTCTGTGTCTCGGCCTTTACTGATTGGCTCAACCTGTGCGAGGAAAAGAATGCCATGTTTACGATGGTAATCACTATGGCTGCAATCGCCAGGGCAAGGAGTACCTCTATGAGTGTAAAACCACTTCCACACGGGGATACACGGTTACTATTTAGATGCAAGAAACGTAACGAATGTATTCTCGAAACCACTCTTTCCGCCTCCAAAACGTATTACAAGCGTGTACTTTAAGTACCCCTCAATCGTAGTTGACTCCCAGCGCTCTTCATAGGTGTAACCGGGGTAATCATCGCCAAAGTCTCCGGTTTCCTCGGTACCGGATGCAGGTACCGGCTCTAACCTAAGATTGGAGATGTGGCCCTCGGCCAGTATAGTGGACGTGGTGATAAACCTGGACCTGAGAGCCATGTCAATGCCCTGGCTCTCGGCCTTCAACAGCCATACAAAGGTGATGCTCAGTATTACCAGCGCAACCAAGACCTCAATAAGGGTAAAGCCATTGGATCGATGGGCTTTTACATGCTGTTCACCAATGCAGGTTAATAGTAATCTATCCATGACTAAATTCCACATAATGGTCGTATACCTTGAGGTCTCCTGAATACGGCTTCACCACTAGTGTGTAGACCTCGGCACCGGGGCCTGTAAGATAAATGATTCCCTGTTCAACGAGCCCGTCTCTGTTTACCATGAGATCTACCTCACCCTCGTCCTTTTCCGGTGCATAGGGTGTTTTTATCGCCTTTATAAGAATACCCCGCGGCAACCTTATCTCCTTTTCCATCTCAGGCGTCTCTCCAGAGGATGTAGGGTTCGGATATACACCTACAACAGAGGCAGAGAGGTCAAAGTGCACCAAGTATTCCTTGTGCCTTGTAACGGCAGAAGACCTTGCATATCTGAACATGGCCATAATATCCCTTGTGCCTTCGTCAATGGAAGAGGAGAAGATTGAGAATCGTATACGGGGACCAATGTAACCAAGGGTGATACCAATTATAGTGATAACTATCAAAAGCTCAAGTAGGGTGAACCCTCCCTTGTAGGGACATGCATTGTGTATACTTCTATCACCGCGCACGCTAAAACCTGTCAAAGGGCTCACTCTGGAGACATGGTGCGCACGTCACGTGCTTCCCAAGAACAGGTTCTGAACACCTATTGTCCTTCAGTACTCCCATCCCAGTTACCTATATCACTGTCTTTACCTTCTCCTCCAGATTCGCCGTCAGCGCCGTAGGAAAAAAGGTCGAAACCATTTGGGTTGTGGTAACCCGGGTACAGGTACACGAAGTCATGACCCCAAGGATCCTTGGGAACCCTTGGCTTATCCAGATACCCGCCTTCTCTCCAGTGAGAGGGTATATTACCCACCGTGGGCTTTTCAACTAGGGCACCTAGACCCTGCTCTGTTGAGGGATAATCACCGTTGTCCAGCTTGTACATCTTCAGCGCGTTTTCCAGCGCCTGGATCTGCAACCTTGCCTGTGTCCTCCTAGCCTCTTCCGGTTTGCCCATTATCCTTGTACCCACATATGTGGCAAGTATACCTAGGATCACAATAACAACCAAGAGCTCTATAAGAGTAAAACCTTTCTTTGACATGTGCATCTAACCTCCCCTATCTTACGATCTGGCTCATTTCCAGCATCGGGAAAAGAATGGACATAACGACGAAACCCACAGACACACCCATGATTAGTATCATAAGTGGCTCAAGAATAGATGATAGGCCTGTTACAGCCGTTTCCACATCCTCTTCAAAGGCATCGGCCGCCTTTAATAACATGTCCTCCAGCCGCCCACTTTTCTCGCCGACACTGATCATGTGTACAAGTATCGGCGGAAAGATACCGGATTTTTTTAGCGGCAAGGCCACGCTGGCTCCGTCCATGATCTGGGATATGGATTCATCCAGGGATACCTCAACTACCCGGTTTTGTACCACTGATTTAACTATACCCATTGCATCTACTATGGGTACGCCGGAAGCAAGGAGAGTCCCTAGGGTCCTCGCAAACCTCGCAACTATAGCCTTCCTGTAAACCTTGCCAAACACAGGCATCTTGAGACGCATCTTGTCGAACGTCATGGATCCTTTACTTGTATGCCTCCACCTATCAAATGCATAGAACCCGGCGAGTACTGCTATGAGTATAACCCACCATGCTGAACTCAGGAAATCACTGATCCCTATTAGTATACGTGTAGGTAGCGGAAGGACCTGGTTCATACTCTCAAACATGCTGACAACTTTTGGGACCACGGACGTCAGCAGATACATCAGTACAACAATGCACACCACGAACAGTAACACAGGATATACCATGGCGGCAGATATCTTTGACTTAAGGCGGTGCTGACCCTCTATGAACCCAGCTAGTCTCAAAAGCACCACATCAAGGGCACCACTTGCTTCCCCGGATCCTACCATGTTTATATACAGGTCAGGGAATATCCTCCTGTGCTGACTCAGTGCATCTGCAAAAGATATACCCTCGTTAACAGAATCTCTAACCTGGGCTATAGTCTTCTTTAACAACGGGTTTTCTAGTTGCTCGTACAGCGCACCGAGTGCATCCACGAGAGGTATTGAGGCAGAAACAAGGGTAGAAAGCTGCCTCGTCATGATTGCAAGGTCCTCTGTACTTACCCTGGAGAAAAGATTCTTTACGGACCATGCTTTTGTACCCTTTGGCGCCCCGCCTTCGAACTCTTCCTCTACAACCTTTTTGACAAATATACCCTGGGAACGGAGTTTAAGCTTGGCCTCTCCAATGGAAGAGGCATCTATAATACCACCCGTTTCTTTACCCTTTTCTGTATAACCGCTCCAGGTGTATACGGGCAAACATTACCTCCCGGCAACTACTTGTTACCCTTCTTCGATTCCTTTGCCTCTGGTTTGAAATAATCCTTGTTTATTTCCACTCGTACCTTTTTACTTACCTCGGCCTTTAAATCTGATATAAGCTTACCCTCTTTCTCCATCTGTATCATTCTCTTTATTGGATCCCGTACCTCTTTAAGGGTCCTGGTCTCTGCAGGTTTTTTGTCCTCTACCTTCACAATATGGTAACCCATTGATGTCTTTACTATACCACTCACA
>QMLJ01000165.1 GCA_003643935.1 Deltaproteobacteria bacterium
CTGCCCAGCTATCCAAGGTGGGCGCGAGCGCAACGTCATGCGGTAGCAAAAGGATATTAAGGCGAACCATAAGGAGGTCGTTGAACAGGTTTGTGGCACATGGCATGGGCAGGTATGTTATCCACGGTATACCAGGTGGCATCTCCATAGGTGTCGGTTACACGGTATCTAGGAGATTATCAAGAAGTGTAAGGCAGTTGACCGAGCAGCGGATAAACGAAATAAAACGCATTAAGGGACCTATGCTCAAGCTTGAGCAAAAGAAGAAAGATGATGAGAGATGAATTTACTTCTTTAGGCCTTCTATAAGGGCCTTCTCAGCTATTATCTTGGATGGCTGTGTGCCAGTGAGATCTAGGTCTTTGGCATCAACAAGTGTTAGATCGCATAATTGAAAAAGCGAATTGGTGAGGCCTGAATGCCTTAATGTTGTGGCTAAAAAAGACGTGTTTGTGAGGTCCGAACCATCAACCACGGTGTTAATGA
Source organism: Deltaproteobacteria bacterium (assembly GCA_003643935.1). Taxonomy (GTDB): domain Bacteria; phylum Desulfobacterota; class Desulfomonilia; order UBA1062; family UBA1062; genus B14-G9. Next base: position 487 of record QMLJ01000165.1, read on the forward strand.
TAAAAGAAAGGTCAAAGGCTGATCCCTTCATATTGCAGGACTTAAAAGAGCAGTCCTCAATCATGCAGAAGAAGAGCTTTGTTGATTGCATGTCACAAGAAGAGAGGTTCACCTTTTTAAATACACACTGAATAAATTCCGAGCCTGAGAAGTCCGAATTGCTTAAGTCCTCCTCCCCTAGGGTGACCTGTATGAAACTGGATTCATGTGCTATGATTCCTTTTAATATGCATGAGCTTAGGTCTACTCTCTTGAACACTACCTCTGAGAGATATGCCCTTGTGAAGTCTGTATTCTTGAATATTGCACCTCCAAGGGTAACCCTCTCCAGGTGTGCCTCCCTGAAGATTGTATTTGTTAGGTTGGTATTCCTCATGTCGCTGCCCCTCAGGTTGGCAGCTCCCAGGTCGAGTCCCGAAAGGTCAAGGTCTCTCAGATCTTGGCTCTCTACGGACTGGCCTAAGGATACTGACTCGAGGAGAGATTCCCTGTCCATTTTTTTCATGTCAGCCTTTCTCCACTATCTTTTTTATCTCTTGAGGCAAGGAGAATTCTTCCTCTGTAATCTCATCATCAGACGCGTGGAACTGCACTGATGTCTTGGGTGTCAGTATATCCTTTCTTGCATTTCCAATCATGATGCTTGCACCCTCGTTTATGATGCCGGCTATGTAAATATGGCCGGTTAGCACCCTTTGAAGCCTGGCTGTTATGGATTCAATGGCCTTTTTCTGTTCTACCAGCTCTGAACGTACAGACTCAATGGCGCCAAGGATCTTCTTGTAGAGAGCTTCTTGGTCTTTACCAAGTGGGGCAGCTGAGCGCATCTTGCGTAGCTTGAGGAGAGATGATTTGAGTTTCAAGAAATCCTTGATCCTGGCCTCCACGTTGTCATAGAGTTCTTCCCTTTCCAATAGTATCTTGGGATCATTACCTATGATAAGCTTCGAATCGATGGGTGCGCCTTCCTTGCCAACCGTATGGGTATAGATGAGCATCTCTGATACTACATTACTCCCTGCGATCCATCCTTCATTGCTCTTTACAATAACAGGACCTTTTGCCTTTACATCGCTGTTTAATATGTAATCCTCCACCACTATGGTACCTTGGGCCTCTATGTAGGCATCTTGTGCAAATTTGACCTTAACGTCTTTACCAGCGATTATCTTTCCTTTTTTGTGTCCGAATATACCCCCTGCTATGGTTATGTCACCGCCTGCCTCTATTATTACCCTTCCGACACTCATAGCTACGCTGACATCGTCTTTTGCATGTATCTCGAATCCGTCTCCCACCTCTCCGTTTACTATCACGGAACCATTAAATCGTATGTTTCCAACGCTGGAATCCACCTTGTCTACGGCATATACGGGTTCGACCACTACCTTTGATCCATCCCAGAAGACCATACCGTCTATGGCAGAAAGAAGCATCTTGCCGTCCTCTGAAACGATGGTATTCTTCCCGGGTGGGAGCTTGACATCCTTGCCGTTCTTTGAGGGTATCTCCTTGCCGTTTACGGTTACACCGCTAACTCCGGGCTTGGCAGGTATCAGTTCGCATAGTATGTCACCCCTGTTCACATTTTGTATCCGATTCAATTCCCTTATGTTTATCTTGCCGTTTTCATCTTCCTCTATCCTAACGTTATTGCCGTCAGTATTGAAGTGGAAGAGTATACGTCCATCTTCTCCATGCAGGGGCGGATCACCTGTAGCCACTATGATCCACTCGTTGACAATCTTTTCATCAACTATCTTTTGTAGGAGTTCATCGTTTATGCCATAGACTATGCCCTTTTCCTTGAGCGCAGCTATAAGGTCGTCAAGCTCAAGTTCATCAACCTCTGCCGAGAGGGTTGTTACCTTAAGCTTGGCGTTTAACCCCTGGTCATAGATATCGATGTCGATTGTATAGTCTTTGCCCACGAGATATGCATCGGACAGTGGAATAGGAATCTTTAAGGATTTAGATGTGTAAAGACTTGACAATACATAATACAAACAACAGGTCTGTACTGCTAAATGCTAGTGGTAAGGAGATTGGATAGACAAAAAATGATTTTTTCAGCCCATGTTGTATTTTTTAAGCTTGTACTGTAACGTCCTGAGGCTTATGCCGAGTATACTTGCTGCCCTTGTTCGATTGTTGCCCGTCGACATGAGTGCGGATTGTATCATTTGCTTTTCCAGGTTTTCCACGGCCTCCACAAGGCCGGAAGAATTAGTTGCAGGACTGGTATCTACTATTGACACGTGTTCAGGAAGATCTTGGCGTGTGATCGTGGATGTCTTGCACCTTGCAACCGCAAACTCTATTGTATGCATGAGTTCCCTCACATTACCCCTCCATGGCAGGGAGAGGAACAGATCCATAACCTCCTGGGAGACTCCCTGTATGTCCTTGTTAAACCTCCGGTTATATCTTGAGATGAAATGATTGGTGAGCAAAGGGATATCTTCTAGCCTTTCCCTCAAAGGGGGTATGTTTATACACACGGTGTTGAGACGGTAAAACAAGTCCTCCCTGAATGCGCCTGTATCCACCTCGTTGACCAGGTCCCTGTTTGTTGCTGATACGAGTCGTACATCTACCTGCCTGTACCTTACACTTCCCAGTCTTTCAACGGTCCTTGTCTCCAGGAATCTGAGCAGCTTGGCCTGAAGAACCCTATCCATGTCCCCTATCTCGTCGAGGAACAAGGTGCCGCTGTCAGCCAGTTCCACCTTGCCTGCCTTGCTCGTTGCTGCGCCTGTAAATGCCCCCTTTTCATAACCGAATAGTTCGGATTCCATTAGGTTCTCTGGTATTGCCGCAAGGTTTATTGCAATGAAAGGACCTTGCCTTCTAGTGCTCTTGAAATGTATTGCCTTTGCCGCCATTTCTTTACCCACGCCTGTAGGGCCGGTTATAAGTATATTCAGATCCGTGGGTGCAAATTCCTGTATGGTGTTGAAGACCTGCTTCATGGCGTCACTTGCCCCTACCATACCTAATACATTGATCTCTCCCTTGAGCTCGCTCAGCTCTCTCTTCATTGCACCAATGGATGCAGCCCTGTTTACGACCAGGCGCACCCTCTCTATGTCGTAAGGTTTCTGGATATAATCCAGTGCACCGTGTTGCATGGCCTTCACTGCCTCGGCCACTGTACCATACGCGGTTATCATGACCACCGGTATGTCAGGATCAATATCCTTGATATGATCAAGGGTTTCAAGACCGTCCATGTCCAGCATCCTCTGGTCAAGAAGGATTACGTCAGGTATCCAATCCCCTAGGATTGCAATGGCCTCCCTTCCACCGGATGCCTCCTTAATCTCGAAGATGTTCTTGAAGGCTGCAACCAAGGATAGCCTTATGGCATCGTCGTCATCCACTATCAGTAGGCGTCTCACTAGGTGCGCTCCTCAAGGGGATGGTTACCCTTACGGTTGTACCTATCCCATCTTTTGATTCTACTTTTATCTCTCCTCCATGGGCATGAACTATTTTCTCACATATGGCAAGTCCCAAGCCTGTGCCATCTCTTCTTGTTGTAAAGAATGGATCAAATATGTGCTCCCGTATGCTTTCAGGTATGCCTGGACCATTATCTGTTACCTCTACATAGAAACTATTGTCAGATGCAGATGCCTTCAACCTTATCTCACTATCTTTACCCGATGCCTGAATGGCGTTTAAGAGTATATTTTCTATAACCGTGAGCATGTGATCCCTGTCGCACGATACCATC
>QMLJ01000166.1 GCA_003643935.1 Deltaproteobacteria bacterium
AAAGGCTGAACTTACTGAGTTTGCATGGTGCGTCTCATACCCCATGGCCAATCTGAGGTGTACAATCAAATTGTCTATACATTACATTAATTACATTATAACACATAAATAAAACTGGCTAGCACTAATGTTTTTAAGAGGATCATTTTTTTTCTTGCAATCTTGGATTTTATTATGCATACTGGCTGGTGGTAATACCACCAGCCAGTAGGAGATGAATATGAAGGATATATTAAGGCCCATTGAAAGGTCCAGCCTTAAAGATGTATTTGTTACACGTTTTGAGGAGCTTATACTATCGGGTAAAATATCCATGGGCCAGAGGCTGCCAAGCGAGAGGGAACTTGCTCTACAGCTCGGGGTTAGCAGGCCAGTAGTCCACGAGGGTCTTTTAGATCTTGCATCAAAGGGGCTTGTTACCATGAAGCCCAGGGTAGGCACTGTTGTCAACGATTACAGGAAGGAAGGTTCCCTTGCCCTTCTTAATTCCCTTGTGAATTATTACAAGGGAGACCTTGACCCTGGGCTTCTAGATAGCCTCCTGGACATGAGGCATCTTGTGGAGATGGAGACAGTAAGGTTGGCGAGCCAGAACCGATCGGATCAAGACATGCTCTCTTTTAAAGGCATTGTTGAGAAAGAGCAGGGGCTTGATCGCACAGACCTGGATTCAATAAGGGAGATAGATTTCGAGTTTCATCACTTGATTGCACTTGCCTCCGGGAACATGGTCTATCCTTTTCTCATAAGGTCATTCAAGCCTGTGTACACGAATCTATCGGGCAAGTTTTTCACTGACACAACGGTCGTGCCGCAGGTATTCAATTTTCACAAGAAACTTGTCTCAGCCTTTGAAGACAAGGACACTCCCAGGGCACTTGGTATTATGGAGGAACTGCTTGAGCACGGTAGAAGCTATCTCAAGAAGATAATAGAAAGTTCTGACCAGGATGAACAAGGCCAGGACCTTGCCAAGGAGAAATATAAATAAGAATAAAAGGGGAGGTGGGTTATGGATACAAGTACTGCTGAAAGGCCTGTATACAAGTTAAAGGAACCAGGACCTTTATCGGATAGGATCAAGTGGCTCAGGGATTACTATTTCAAGGGTGTTGAGCGCGAGTGGAACAACGAGTTTACTACCTGGACAACAGGGACGCCGTGGGATGTACTCTTTGATGAGATCAGTTGGTATGTAGTACCTGAGACATACGCGTTCTTTCAGACATTCAGGTCATCCGCATATCAGGCGGCAAGGCCTGTAAAGCTGCACGAGGATTTCTGGAAATGGAGCATTGCTGAGAGAAGGGCATGGTTCATAAAAGAGGTCATGGTGAACTATGTACCACAGGAGATATTACCCGGTGATCTCATAGCAGGCGCGCGCTTTAACATCCTTGCCTCAAGGTGCTGGACAGAGCAGGAGGCAAAGGAACGTGACAGCATGATATATGGCAAGAAGGGTGCAAGGGCGAAGTTGATGTGGTTCCATAACCATGGATACGGAAACGCCGGTGCTATCTCAGGCCACATTATACCAGGCCATGAAAAGGCATTGAAGATAGGTTTCAAGGGCATATACGCTGATCTTGAGAAGAGGTATGAAGGTCTCACAGAGCATGAGAAAAAAGGCCCTAGGGGAGCACAGCTCAGGGCAATGATGACAGCAGCCACCATGCCAAGGGAGCTTGCAAAGAAATACGCCAGTCTGTGCAGGGAGCTCAGTGAAAGCGAGACAGACCAGGAGAGGAAGCAGGAGCTTATACAGATGGCAAAGAACCTGGAAAGGGTACCATGGGAACCTGCGCAGACGTTCTGGGAAGCTGTCCAGGCGTTGTGGCTTAACCACATGCTTATAATGAGCGACGAGAATTATCCTGGACCTGGCGTATCCTTTGGCAGAATAGACCAGTACTTGCTCCCTTACTGGAGGTACTCGATAGAACATGGCATGACAAGAGAGTTCGGCAAGGAGATACTCAAGTGCTTCTGGATCCATGCAAATACTGCCTACGATGCCATGATGAAGCTTGGGGGTAACCAGGGTATCACGTCTGGTTACGGCCAGCTCATAAGCCTTTCCGGTCTGGGTAAGGACGGAAAGGACATGACCAACGAGCTCACGTTTGCCATGCTGGAGGTCATAGACGAGCTCTCACCCATACTTGAACCAAAGCCTAATATACGCCTGCACAGGAACAGCCCTGATGAGCTCCTGGACAAGGTGGTTGACATGATCTCCTCCAGCCAGGGATCACCGTTTCTCCTGAACTTTGACGAGCGTTCCATGGCAGGCATGCTGCGCGAGGCAAAGATGGCAGGCAAAGAAGACCTGATAAACGAGGAAAACGTGTACGACTACGCATCGGTCGGTTGTCTTGAGAACACCATGGTGGGTAATGACCGCTCAGGCACGGTAGACAACAACCTTAACCTGCTGAAGGCGGTGGAGCTCGCGCTGACAGGAGGTAAGGACCTGTTGCCCTTTATCGACCCCATCACAGGTAAAAAGGATCCCATAAGGCAGGACGGTCCTAATACTGGTGATGCCACGAAGTTCACATCGTGGGAAGAATTTTGGAATGCCTACGTGGAACAGACACGATACATAGTGAATAGATGCGTTGACATGTATGAGGCAAGTGAATCCGTAAGGGCCAAGTTCTCACCAACCCCATACCTTTCTTGCCTTGTAAAGGGATGCGCTGAAAAGGGCCTTGATGTAACTCAGGGCGGTCCAGAACTCTTCTTCACAACAGTAGAGGGAGTGACGTTTGCTACCACCGTGGACTCACTCCTGGCCATAAAGTACCTGGTGTTCGACAAGAAGGAATGTACCATGGCAGAGCTCATTCAGGCACTCAAGGACAACTGGGAAGGACACGAAATACTCCAGGCAAAGGCAAAGAACAGGGCGCCCAAGTATGGCAGGGATGATGACGAGGCAGACGAGATGGCCAGAAAGGTCATGGATCTTTGGGCAGACGAGGTGTGGAAGTACAAGACCAAATCAACAAACAGGCAGTTCAGGCCAGGCATGCTCAGCTGGAATTACTGGATAGCAGATGGCTACATACTGGCTGCAAGCCCTGACGGTAGGAGAAAAGGCGAGTTCCTTTCCAATGCCATATGCCCATCCAACGGGGCTGATATAAACGGTCCAACGGCCAACGCAAACTCGGTGGGCAAGGCACTTGGAGGAAAGGCCCCGGACGGTAAAGGTGATTGGAAGGAGTACCTTAGTAACCTGCCAAACGGCGCAAGCCATACGATTACCTTTAATCCATCCCTTGTTAAAGACCCTGACCACAAGGAGAAATTCAAGGCTTATCTGAGGGGATATGCTGAAAACGGGGGGTCGTCCCTCCAGATAAACATGGTGGATGCAGACATGCTGAAAGAGGCACAGGCTCACCCACAGAACTACAGGAATTTACTTGTTAGGGTAACCGGTTACAATGCGTACTTCACAAGCATTGGCCGTGAACTCCAGGATGAGATTATAGCAAGAGAGAGCCACACCAGGCTCTAAAGGGGTTTGGGGACATGATAAAAGGCAAGGATGAAAGAGCGCCAACCGCCCTTGTGGTAAACATACAGCGTATGTCAACGGAAGATGGCCCAGGTATAAGAACAACCGTATTTTTCAAGGGCTGCTCTTTGAGATGCACCTGGTGCCACAACCCTGAGACCATATCTCCGAAGCCCCAGATACAGTGGATGGGAAACAGGTGCATAAGATGCTTGACATGCGTTTATGCCTGTCCAGTGCATGCACTTGCGCTCACCAGGGATGGTATGCTGATAGACAGGGAGCTCTGCGATGCATGCGGCATATGCACCGAGGAGTGTCCCTCCACTGCAATGGAGATGCTGGGTAAGACATGGGGACTTGAAGACCTCATAGAAGAGGTGGCCAAGGACAGGGCATACTTTGAGAACTCAGGTGGGGGTATCACGGCTTCAGGAGGTGAGCCCACGCTTCAAGCACCGTTCGTGGCAGCATTCTTCAGGAAACTTAATGAAATGGGCATTCATACAACACTGGATACATGCGGCATGTGCTCAAAGGATGCCCTTTATATGGTGCTTCCTTACACCGACCTCGTGCTATTTGACATAAAGGAGATTGACCCCAAAAGGCACGAGATATTTACTGGCCATTCCAATGCCAGGATCCTTGAGAATGTTC
>QMLJ01000167.1 GCA_003643935.1 Deltaproteobacteria bacterium
CAATTCGGCTATCTTGTTCTATGCTCGAATTCTCTATAACGCTGTTATTACCAACCACACTTCCATCACCTATGTAGGAATCCCTTATCCAGGTATTCGGCATTATCTTCACGTTCCCACCTATCTTGGAGCGTCCCAGTATATGTACGCCCGGCCATATCTCTGCATCCCTTGATATACGGGCTATAGGACTTACCCAGGTGGTAAGAGGATCATACAAGGTTACCCCTTCCTCCATAAGCGAGATATTTATCCTTGACCTTAATACCTCGTTCGCATGGGCAAGCTGAACCCTGGAGTTTATGCCGTTTGCCTCTTCTCCATCTATCACCATGGATGATGCCACTATATCTGCCATCTTTACTATGTCAGTCAGGTAAAATTCCCCCTTGGCATTTTCCGGGTGTAGCATCGGGACAGAATTAAGGAGAAAGTCTTTTCTTGCAATATACACACCTGTATTTACCTCCCTTACCTGTCTCTGCCTAGTATCAGCATCAGACTCCTCGACAATCTCAGTAACATGCCCTTCGTCATTCCTAATAATCCTGCCGTATCCATAAGGATTATCCATGATAGAGGTAAGCACGGCCATATCCGCACTACTCTCCCTGTAAGCAGAAACCAAGGCCTCTATGGACTCTTTTCGTACAAGCGGCATGTCTCCAGGTATTATAAGTATGTCTTCAGATTCCTTTTCAACAAGCATGTCCCTTGCCACCCGAACGGCATCACCAGTACCCATTGGAGGATCCTGGACCACGCATTCAGCACCAAGTTCCTTCAGATAAGGCATGGTATACTCCTTGCCATGGCCCACTACTGCAATAACATCAGCACCAATCTCCATGCAAATATTTACTGGGTAGAAGACCATTGGCAAACCCAGTATCTCATGCATAACCTTGGGCCTGTCAGATTTCATTCTCACACCCTTGCCAGCAGCCAGGATTAAAGCACACGGTCTTTTCATGGGAGATTGTCTATCATATACTGCACGTATACTGCAAGGATGTAGGTATTCATGACAGATTCATTTGTCTTGTAAAAGGTGACCTTATCTGTTAAAAGGCTTTAACCCTATAAATTGCCGAAAGGAGAGTCTATATATGCTTTTCGAATGGCTCTTTGGAATGTTTTCCAATGACCTCGCCATAGACCTTGGCACAGCCAATACCCTTGTATATGCACGCGACAAGGGCATAGTCCTTTCAGAGCCGTCAGTTGTGGCTGTAAAGATGGAGCACGGCGGTGTAAACAGGGTCGTTGCTGTAGGTTCTGAGGCAAAGAAGATGCTCGGAAGAACGCCAGAGAACATAGTGGCCATAAGACCCCTTAAGGACGGCGTGATAGCCGATTTTGAGGCAACAGAGGCAATGCTCAAGTATTTCATTCTGAAGGTGCACCAAAGGCGTCTATTCGTGAGACCCAGGGTTATCATATGCGTACCAAGTGGCATAACACAGGTCGAGAAAAGGGCTGTCAAGGAGTCTGCAGAGGCCTCGGGTGCAAGGGATGTATTTATAGTTGCAGAGCCAATGGCTGCGGCAATAGGTGCAGGTCTACCTGTAACCGAGCCGGTGAGTTCAATGATCGTGGACATCGGTGGTGGCACAACCGAGGTGGCGGTTATCTCTCTATCAGGCATTGTCTACACGAACAGTGTGAGGGTGGCCGGTGATAAGATAGACCAGGCCATAATGCAGTACATAAAGAGGGAATACAATCTTCTTATAGGCGAACGTACTGCAGAGATTATAAAGATCATGATAGGCTCTGCTGCATCCGATGATGTGGAGAAGACCATCGAGGTAAAGGGCAGAGACCTGGTGGACGGAATACCAAAGATATTCACCATATCTTCGGAGGAGATAAGGGAAGCATGCAAGCCACCCGTAAGGGTGATACTGGACGCGGTCAAGGTCGCCCTAGAGCAGACACCTCCCGAGCTAGCCGCCGATATCGTGGACAAGGGTATAGTACTTACCGGGGGTGGTGCACTGTTCAAGAACCTGGACAAGGTATTGAGGGAAGAAACAGGCCTTCCCGTCATCATAGCAGAGGACCCCCTATCAACGGTTGCCAGGGGAGCTGGAAAGCTCCTGGATGATCTCGATCTGCTGAAAGAAGTAATGATAACGAGTTAATGGGCAGTAATAAAAGTGATAAGATTTTATTTATAATCATCTCTGTATTTATTGTTATATTACTGATTTCCATCGGTCCCAACAGAGTTTTAAACGGCACTTTCTCTCTAACCCGCGAGGCATACTACTGGATGGAACGAGGCCTGTCAGCACCCATGAATTTTGTAGCCAACATATGGAGCGATTATATTTACCTAGTCAATACTAGGCAGGAGAACGAAAACCTAAGGCATGAACTGGCAAAACTCAAGATACAATGCCAGCATACAAGGGAGATACAAGACGAGAACTCCAGGCTCAGGGCCATGCTCGAATTCAAGAAAACCAGCTACGCCTTCAAGCTGTACCCTGCAAGCGTGTTTGCCCAGGATATAAGCATGATATTCAAGACTCTCGTGATAAACAGGGGCAGGTCTGACGGCTTTTTCAAGGATATGCCCATCGTGAACATGTACGGCGTGGTGGGCCGGGTGATATCTGTATCACCCCACACCTCAGAGGTCCTTCTTATCACCGATCCTAACAGCGCAGTACCTGCATTCATAAAGACTATAAAAACAAACGGGATCGTAAGGGGTCGTGGTGACGGCCTATTGAACCTGGAATACATAAGGAGATCAGAAAACGTAAATGCAGGTGACGAGGTAGTCACATCAGGTCTCCTCGGGATTTTTCCCAGGGGATTGAGACTGGGTTACGTCTATACAGTTAAAAAAGACAGAAGGGAGATATTCGCCCAGATCATCCTGAAGCCGGCAGTAAGCATGCAAAGGATAGAAGATGTCTTCGGAATTGGGAAGACTAACAACAAACATAACTAAGGTAACCTGCCTCTTTCTGGCCACAGTTACCATGGAAACAAGTTTATTCCCGGTTATTATAGATACTGTAAGGATTGACCTGTTTATTGGACTTATACTGGGCATGGTGATAGCAACCTCTTTCGGCACTGCAGGTATATTGGTTATCGTGTTCTCATTCCTGCTGCAGGCATTTTCAGGCGCAAGTCTAGGGTCTTTACCGTTCATATACCTTACAATCTTCCTGGGACTTACAGCTGCAAAGAACATGGTGTACTTGGAGAATACTATCAGCCAAATGGTTCTGGGCACGGCTTTCTACGTACTAGGCATAGTACTCTTTAGGCTATTCATTCCTATTCACATCTCGCTAGGATTTGTTGCCTCTATCCTGGCAAGCTCCGTACTAACCGGCCTTACCACGCCGCTTATCGTGTACATGGTAAGGATGCTGTGGAGAGAAGATGAAGCCTAGGGTAACTCCCATACCCATTGAGATAGAGTTCAGAAGAAAAGGGGTTTTTCTCATGGCTTTTGTGGGGATCCTTTTCTCTGTAATACTGGTAAGACTCATGTACATGCAGGTAATTAAGGGAGAATACTATACTGGTCTTTCAAGAAATAACAGGATACGCATCATGGGGATTCGTGCCCCGAGAGGTAGGATACTAGACAGGAATGGGATCGTACTGGCAGACAACAGACCGTCATACGATCTCATTGCAATACCAAAGGATATTACCGACATTGGGCGTGTGGCAACCAGACTGTCCAGACTTATAGGTCTAAATGCAAAAGAGACGGCAGAAAAAATCAGGAAAGGACTGAGAAAGCCCTATACACCCGTGTACCTTGACAGGGATATCACATTTAAGAAAATGGCGCGTGTGGAGACAGAATCCTACGACTTGCCAGGCATCTCGATAGACCCGTCTACAGAAAGGGATTATGTTTACAAGGACCTGGCGTGTCATGTACTCGGCTTCGTGGGGGAGATATCCAAGAAGGAACTAGATGCCCACAGAGGCGAAGGGGATTATACCATAGGAGACCTGATAGGCAAGACTGGCATTGAACTTGAGTGCGAAGATACACTGCGGGGCAAGAAGGGAAAAAAGATACTCGAGGTAGATGCCATTGGACGCAGGCAGAAGGTCATTGAAGAAAGCATCCCTACTCCTGGGAAGGATGTCATGCTTACAATAGATAAACGATTGCAGGTAATTGCAAGCGACTCCCTG
>QMLJ01000168.1 GCA_003643935.1 Deltaproteobacteria bacterium
GCTTTGGGCGCAGCAGCCATGGCATGGGAGAGTGTATCATGATAGTTGCAGGATGCGATATTGGATCATTGAGTTCAAAGGCTGTCATTATAAGGGACAAAGAGATCATTTCTTACCACGTGATCAGGTCCAAGAATGACCCGGTGGAGTCTGCTGACCTGGTAATGGCAGAAGCACTAAAGAAGGCCGCTATTACTATGGATTCAATAGAATTCTGCGTTGGAACGGGCTACGGAAGGAACAATATCCCCTTTGCAAACGAGGTGGAGTCAGAGATAGCATGCCACGGTATAGGTGCACAGTGGCTTTTACCATCGGTAAGGACCATAATAGACATAGGTGGCCAGGATGCAAAGGCAATGCGGCTCGACGATAAGGGCAATGTCGCAAGGTATGTTTACAACGACAAGTGTGCTGCAGGAACCGGCAGGTTCCTGGAGGTCATGGCAGATGCACTGGGGGTGGGCCTGGAGGACATGGGAGACGTCTCCTTTCAATCGAAAAACCCTGTGACCATAGCTAACCAGTGCGTGGTATTTGCCGAGACCGAGGTCATATCCCTGGTAAACGATGGCAAGCCTATACCAGATATCGTTGCAGGCCTGCACAAGGCAATGGCACACAGGGTAGCCTCTCTTGCAAAGGCAATAGGCATTGAGAATGACATAGCATTTACAGGCGGTGTTGCAAAGAATCCCGGCATGTTTAAAGCACTGGAGCAGGCGCTGGGTTCAGATATAAAAAATCTGGATATTGACCCCCAGATCATGGGTGCACTGGGTGCAGGCATAATTGCGGCAAGAAAATGTGAAAACATACAGGTGAGCTTACATGGGACTGTTTGACAGGCCTCTAGGAGATGTGAGCAAATTCATTGAGGGGAAGAGTTCAAAAAGGTCATGGATAGCCTTGCCAGGCCGTAACAGCTGGCCTCCAGGTGGGAACAGGAATGTTGTGCTTGGCTCAGATGTTGGCCTGGAGCTGGGTAATCCCAAGATGCTCTCTGTATCATTTTCCATGTGGACCGAGGATATTGGAGCCATCGAGGATTCAAGGATCACGCTCATAGGCCCTGACATGGCAGAGAGCATGGGGAAAAGCCTGCCATTTGGAAAGGTTGTGATCGTGGGTGGAAAGGGTTTCAACGAAGACAACAGCTATGACAGGTACAGGGAAATAGACAGCATAAAATACGACATTGACCTAAAGGGATACATGCTCAGGGGGGTATCCCAGTACAGGAGGGAATGGTGCAGGGTGAGCAAGGATGCCCTTAGAGACGGTTTTTCTTTTGACGTACTTGGAAAAGCGCTCATTGAGAAGTTTAAGCAGAAAGACTTTGTTGAGGCAGTGGAGATACTGTTCGTTACCTCAAGTAGAGATGACGTGGCCGAACTCTCTGTTATCTCCCAGTACGTGGCCATGATAGTAGGCGCCATGAACAAGATGATAGAGGAGATGTCACTTGACTGCAGTTCATGTGAGTATCTGGAGACATGCAAGGATATACTGGAACTGAGAAAGATAAGGAGAAAGATCGCAGACGGCGTGCGCTAGGTACCAGGCACCAGGCGTCAGGCAAAAAAACAAAGGTAGGGGTTAAGGTACAGGGTACAGGGTATAAGGAGACCGGAGACAGGAAGGCAGACTGTAGGTTGGGTTGAGCTTCAGCGAAACCCAACAAAGACGTTGGCAACGGGTGAATCGGGCTAGAGGGCATGCATGAACAACGTATATGAAACCAGGACAATAGCTGTGTGTGGAAAGGGTGGGGTAGGCAAGACATCGTTTACTGCTCTTCTAGTAAAGCTACTCAGTGAGAGAGACAACTTAAAGATACTTGCCGTGGATGCAGACCCTGCGATTGGCCTTGCCACTGCCCTTGGCGTGGAGGTCTCCAAGACAGTAGACGACATAAGGAACGAGATAATAGCAAATGTTAAAAAGGGCAACAAGTATGAAAAGATGGAGATATTGAACATGATAGACTACGAGATCTTAGATGCGCTATCAGAAGATTCAAACCTTGCCCTACTTGCCATAGGAAGGCCAGAGACCGAGGGTTGCTATTGCCAGGTGAACGACCTGCTGAAAGATATAATAAAGTCGCTGTCGGCAAATTTTGACGTGGTTGTAATCGACGGAGAGGCCGGTGTTGAGCAGATAAACAGGAGGGTCATGAAGACAGTGGATAATCTTGTCATAGTCTCTGACACCTCTGCAAAGGGCATTAACGTGGCAGAGACCATAAAGCACGTGGCAAGGGATAACAGGGCGGTGCGCTTCAAGAAAATAGGGCTTGTTATAAACAGGGTGCGCAGCGAGTCAGAGGTGGTCAAGATCCTTGCCAACACATCGCTTGAACTCCTGGGATGGATACCTGAAGATGACCTGATAAGGGAGTATGACTTCAACGGCACACCATTCACTGAGTTTCCAGACGATTCACCAACAGTGGGTGTCATAAGACAGGTGATGGAAAACCTGGGGATTAATTAGGCATAGTGTACCAGGTGCTGTCATGCTCTGGGCTAAAAAGTATAAGGTACGGGATATAAGGAGGCCGGAGACGGAAAACCAATAAAGATTTACATATAGGTTGGGTTGAGCGTTAACAAAAACCAACAACAGCGGGCAGATAACACGGGGGTAGTGTATGAGAAGAGAGGTAATGGAATACGATTATGACTGGAACATGTGGACCCTAATGGAGAACGCATCAAAGAGCCGAGATGGAACGCTAAAAGAGTACGAGATACTCCTTGACCAGGTACCTCACTTCAGTGCCACACTGGAGGCCGTGATAAGGCACGGGGAGCCAGGCATATTACTTTTAAAGATGATTGCAAAATACCTCAAGGAAGTCGTAACCGCCCACGAAAGGGGTAAAAAAGTCGCCTTTACAACATATTGCTATGCACCGCCAATACTGTATGCAATGGACGTAGTACCCTTATCCGTGGAACCCATGACCGTGTTCGGAACCTTTATACTGGAAAGGGGTACAACCGAATACCTGGATTATTCATGCGAAGTTGGCTTCACAGAGACTTCGTGCTCTGCACAGAGGGGGGCACTCGGTGCATATCTGGCAGGATTAGGGGTAAGGCCTGATTTCATTGTTTGCGACTCTGCCGGTATATGCGATACAAACGCAAATTCATTTGCGTTTGCGTCTGCCTACCTAGATATACCCTTTTTCCAGCTGGACTACCCTCCAACACTCACAGATGACAGGGCCAGCCTCTACCAGAGAGAAGATTTCAGGAACATGATATCCTTTATCGAGAAACAAACAGGCAACAAGATTGATGAAGACAGACTAAAACAAATACTCCTTGAGATCAGGCGACAGGACGAGCTCATATCAGAGCTTACAGAACTCCAGACCATAATTCCAAACCCGGTCCCTGTTGTCTACATCTTGTTCATGTATGGAGGAAACTTCCTCATGGGAGGCACCAGGGAATACACCGAAATGCTCGAATACATGGTTGATAAGGCAAAAAATAATGCTAAAAGGGGTATTGCAGGTACAGCCTCCGGCAAGGAAAAGGCAAGAGGGCTGTTCTGCTACATAGACCACTACACAACTGACCTAAGGTTCTGGGAGTGGCTAGACAAGAATGATATATCACACCTAGGCTCTATACTCTCTCTTTTCTGGCAGGACGGTGCAGCATACTCTGTAGGGAAAGAGGACCAGACATACAAGATTGATCCTACCAATCTGAATACCATGTTGGAATCACTCGCTGAGCTTGGGTCAAGAAGACCCATGGTAAAGTCAATAAGGGGACCGTACGATGCACCTGGCATGTGGTTGGATGACACGTTGGGTGCGGCAAAACTACTAAAGGCAGATTTTGTTATCTACATTGGCACCATTGGATGCAGAAACACCTGGGGTATGGTTAAATTACTGGCAAATGACCTCGAGAGACAGGGCATACCAACGCTTATCTTATATGCCGATGCATTTGATGACAGGGTACAGTCTTGGGAGGCAGTGGTAGACAAGATGAACGAATTTCTGCACCTGAGAAAGATAATAGAATGATCGTGATGCCTAGCTCTCAGGTATCAGCACTCAGTAACCAGCCATCCCAGGTGGATGCTGTTTATTCTGACTCGACTTTTTCAATGGTATGACTAATTATCATACTAGAGGTAGATCATGGGATCA
>QMLJ01000169.1 GCA_003643935.1 Deltaproteobacteria bacterium
ATTGTGGTGAGAGACCTGTGGCAAAACAAGGATCAACCTTAGAACGAAGTAGTGATAATCCCAAAAAGACCAATGGAATCAAAGTAATAAGATACATAGGTATTGGATAAAGCATGACAAGTTCATTATCAAAAGGCCTTTACGAGAATTGGCCGTAGCCGGTATATATTTGCATGCAGGAGAGCATGCGCTAGTGAAAGGCATGACATGTCACAGTATTGACGCTAATGTATCAGAGTGAAATCTCAGCAGGTTTTTGTAATTTTTGTTTCTTTATCTTTTCTACAAGGGTTGTGCGGTTCAGCCTTAGCAGCTTTGCTGCCCTGTTTTTCACCCAGTTACTACGGTTGAGTGCCTGTATAATAATGCTCTTTTCGAACTCACTCACCGTTGACGAGAGATCAATCCCCTCATCGGGCAACTCTATGTGAGGTATTATTGAGGATACATGGGCCGTGCCGCGCAGTATCTTGTCTGGCAGGTCATCCACCTCAACCACTGGCCTGTCACACAGTACAGATAGACGTTCCACCAGGTTCTCTAGCTCCCTTACATTGCCGGGCCATCTATAGCGGAGAAGCACATTCATAGCATTACGGCTAAATTCCCTTATTCCACCCGTTTTCTCTACGCTATACTTGTCTATAAAGTACTTTGCAAGAAGGGGTATATCTTCTTTCCTATCCCTTAATGGGGGAAGGTTTATGGGTATCACGTTGAGCCTGTAATAAAGATCCTCCCTGAATCTCCCTTCTTTTACTTCCACGTCAAGATCCTTGTTTGTCGCAGCAATTATCCTGACATCAGCCTTTATTGATTTCACGCCTCCAACACGCTCGAACTCTCTCTCCTGGAGTACTCTCAACAACTTCACCTGGAGGTTGGGGCTCATCTCGGATATCTCGTCAAGGAAGATGCTGCCGCCCTGCGCAAGTTCAAACCTCCCCATGCGCATCCTGAAAGCACCGGTAAAAGCCCCTTTCTCATGACCGAACAGCTCGCTCTCAAGCAGTTCCTCAGGGATTGCACCACAGTTCACGGGCACAAAAGGCTTTTCAGCCCTGGAGGAGTTGTAATGTATTGCCCTTGCAACAAGCTCTTTGCCAGTGCCCGATTCTCCCAGTACAAGGACGGTTGCATCTGTATTTGCAACCTTCTCAACCAGGTCAAAAACCCTTAGCATCCTGTCGGACGTACCCACGATACTGTCAAACCTATACCTTGTCCTGAGTTGCTCCTTGAGCTGTATGTTTTCCTCCTTGAGCTTCAGGTGATCTATGGCCTTGTCTATCACTACCAGTATCTCTTCAGGCTTGAATGGTTTGGTTACATAGTCAAATGCGCCTATCTTCATTGCCTCCACAGCCGTCTCAACAGAGGCATATCCTGTATATATAATACCTATACAGCCTAATTCATGCTTTACAACATATCGTATTATCTCCAACCCATCCACCTCTGGCATGTAAAGGTCGGTCAGCACCACGTGGTAGGTATCCTGGGTCAGCTTTACAATGGCTTCCTTTGCAGAAGATGCCAGGTCCACGTCATAACCTGCTTCTGAAATTATACCCTTGAGAAATTCCCTGTTCTGCTCTTCATCGTCAACAACAAGGACTTTGTATGTATCCATACTTTACCACCCCTGAGAAGTTTGTATGAGGATTATACAGTATTAATACCAGAGCGTCAATATCTAGACGCTCAAACAAAAGGCATTTGGAACTACCTTATAAAGATAGTATTTATGCAAGTTTACTTCCTGGAATTAACCCTGTCCTTGATATCTTTTCCCGCCTTGAAAAAGGGTAATCTCTTGGCCTTAACCTGGATCTTTTCACCACTCTTTGGGTTTCTTCCTATGTAAGGACGATAATCCCTCATAACAAAGCTGCCAAAACCCCTTACTTCGACTCGGTCACCTTTTTTCATTGCATCTTCTATACTCTCAAATATGGCGTTCACAATCTTATCCGCTTTCTTGTAAGGTATATCGAGCTGTCTGGAAAGTTCATCTATCAATTCGGACTTATTCATAAATGCCTCCTACTGATAGGTTATAATTGTATGTAAAATATAAAGCCATACCTTCATATGTCAAGTTTCTTTATGTCTTTTTAATAGGTTATATATATCATCAAGTTCTTTTCGTCTCAACGGCCTGATATCTCCAGGCTTCATACTTCCTATGCTCACAGGTCCAATGGATATCCTTTTTATATCAACCACGTCTAAGCCCACAGCCCTCACCATACGCTTTATCTGGTTTTTCATGCCCTGATGCAGTACAAGCTCAACCTTTGTGCCTTTGTTACAATTACAAAGAACCTTAACATGATACATCCTTACCTTTTTACCATCAAGGAATATCCCCTTGCTCATCATTTCAATGGATTCCCTAGTGGCCTCTGGCCTGAGAAACACCCGGTATTTCTTTGGAATGCCATAAGACGGGTGATGAAGTATATGGGCGAAGTCCCCGTCATTGGTAAGTATGATAAGCCCCCTGGCATCAAAATCCAGGCGCCCAACAGGGAACACGCCGGTATACCCTGAAGGAATGAAATCCCTGACACAGGGCCTTGATAATGGATCGTGCATGGTTGTTATAACAAACCTGGGTTTATAGAAAACAAGGTAATATTTTTCTCCAGGCTTTAAGTATTTACCATCAATACTTATCCTGTCTTTTTCTGTATCCACCACTTCCCCTATCTTGGCAGTCCTGGAATTTATTAGGACCCTCTGTTGCCTAATAAGCTCATCGGCCTTCCTTCTGGAAATAGGGCCTGACGCCGATATAAACTTGTTTATCCTCATCCTGGTCATCTCGTCTTCATTATATGCCATATCCATCTACTTCCAAGTACAAATTTATGTTTATAGTCACTTCTCTACATACCATAAGTATCAACATAGGGCTTGATATATACTTTATGTTTAAGTAACTAAACCATATCTATATAGATCTTCCTGGTTTCGTGCTGAAAGGTTACAGAGAAATACAGATAAGAGATTGTTTATACGAGGGCATACATGGAAAAGAAACATGCTATGACAGCTGCGATACTCATAGGTGGTGCATCCAAGAGGCTAGGTACCGACAAGGTAGTACTCAGACTTGGTGACGATATAATGGTAAACAAGGTCCTCAAGGTTATACAACCTTTATTTGAACACGTAATAATGGTCGGCCATCCTAGGAAGGAATTGAGAACATACAGGATTATGGAGGACCTGTTCAAGAGTTGCGGACCTCTTGGGGGTATATACACTGCGCTCAGTTTGTCAGGGAGCGACTACGTGTTTGTCTTTGCTGCAGACATGCCATATGTAGATACTGGCCTGGTTGGGTACATGATATCCATTGCCAATGGGCCAGACATAATAATACCAGAATGGACAAAGGGCTTAGAGCCACTTCACGCCATTTACCACAAGAGGCTTATACCCCTGATAAAATCCTCAATAGATAAGAATTGCCTTAAGATAGCCACCATTGTCGAGCATGCATCGGTGTTTAAGGTGCCTGAAGAAAAGATACGGGAGTTTGGAGATCCTGATATCATCTTTACCAATATCAATACAACATCGGATATTGAGGCGCTGGAACGATAGAGGATAAAAGAAGCTGTCCTTTACATAATTGACCGCCAAGTACTAGAAGACACAAGGCAAAGATAATAACCGATAAAAGGAGAAAAGCCATGGGACACACTTCCAATAAAGATGCCATAAAAGGTCTACAGCCAGGGCCCCTCTGGAGATACTTCCTTGATATATCAGAAATACCAAGGGAATCAGGCCATGAAGATGCCATACGGGATTATATAGCATCCCAAGCCAGGGAAACAGGGCTGGAGTTCAGAAAAGACGCAGCAGGGAATTTACTTGTCATTGTACCCGGCAGCACGGGTTCATTGAACAGAAAACCCCTGGCACTTCAGTCACACATGGACATGGTCTGCGAGAAAGAGCCCGGATATGACCATGATTTTAAGAAAGACCCATTAAATCTGGTACGCGAAGACAGGTGGATAAAGGCATTCAAGACCACCTTGGGTGCTGACAACGGTATCGGCTTGGCTGCGATGCTCACTATCATGTCCTCCAGGGAAATAAAGCATCCGCCGTTGGAACTTCTATTCACGGTCGACGAGGAAACAGGGCTTACAGGTGCAAG
>QMLJ01000170.1 GCA_003643935.1 Deltaproteobacteria bacterium
GGGTGTCAAGCCACTTAAGCGCAGATGCCTCGTCCCCCACGTCAAGGGCAAAGATTATCCTATCTCTTGCAACCATCCAAGCGCCTTGATTGCGTTCTCAGCCTTGCACCTGAACGCGGTTATTATTGAACTAACCTCGCGAACAGCTCTGTTCAGGTCGTCATTTACCACCAGGTAGTCATAGTTCTTCCAGTATGCAAGTTCCTTCATTGCATTCCTCAACCTGAGCTTCATGCTCTCGGGGGTCTCCGTACCCCTGGAACCAAGCCTTTCTTTCAAGGTATCCATGCCAGGCGGGACGACAAAGATGAAGCAGCCCTGGGGTGCCTTTGCCTTGACCTGTTCAACACCCTGGACATCTATGTCAAAAAGCACATCAAGGCCGGATTCTTCCTTTTGCCTTACCCAGTCTAAGGATGTGCCGTAAAGATGGTCATGGACATTTGCGTACTCCAGGAATGCACCTTTTTTTATCATGTCCTCGAACTCTTCCCTGGACACGAAAAAGTAGTCCTTGCCATGCACCTCTTCGGGCCTGGGACCACGCGTGGTGTAAGATACCGAGAGCACAAGCTTGTCGTCTAATGCCAATAGTTTCCTGATGATGGTAGACTTGCCTGCACCTGAAGGGCCTGAGATAAATACCCTCACCTTGTTACTAGTCTCCCAGTACCTTTTCCATACCCTCTTGCGGTGTACCATCGCTAGAAAAGCGGTTTGCAATGGTCTCGGTCTGGATTGCAGAAAGTATGACGTGCGAACTATCCATGATAATGATAGACCTTGTCTTCCTGCCCTGGGTAGCATCTATGAGTTTCCCATTTTGCCTGGCCTCTTCCCTGAGGCGCTTCATTGGTGAAGAATTGGGATTTACAATAGCAACAACCCTTGATGCCACAACGCCGTTATTAAAACCAATGTTGAGAAGCCTACTTCCCTGTTTACTCATGAAAACACCCCTTTCAATTTATATTTAGAAAAAAACTACTCAACGTTTTGTACCTGCTCTCTAATCTTGCTTGCCTCGGTCTTTGCCTCTATCACGATTGGACTCAAGTCAGTTACATGTGCCTTTGCAGCAATCGTGTTGAGCTCCCTGTTTATTTCCTGTAGTATGAAATCCAGTTTCTTGCCCTTGGGACCGCCATCAGAATCAACAACACCGGTAAATGTTGCAAGGTGGCTCTCAAGCCTCACGAGCTCTTCTGTTATATCTACCTTTTGCGCAAGGATTGCAACCTCCTGGGCAACGCGGGCGTCGTCAACCTCGACCTCAATATTACCATCTGAAAGAAGGGACCTGATGTTTGAAACAAGCCTTTCCCTCATTATAGCTACAGCATCCCCTGACCTGTCCTTCATGCTTGACACAAGGCTATCAAGCCTCTCGAGCCTGGGAACCATGTCATTCTTCAACGCTTCCCATTCCTTTTTTCTGGAAGCCAGGAATGCATCAATGGCGTTAACCAAGGCCACATCTACAAGCCGTGCCTCTGCTTCCATGTCTTGTGCAAAAGGCATAATGACCTCAGGTATAGAGACAAGATCCCTGAACGTGACATCTCCACCGTACTTTTTGGCCATTTTCGAGAAGACATTGTAATAGAAATCCGCCATGTCCCAGTTTATGTCCAGGGAGCCGTTACGGGTCTTGTCTGGCAGCCTTGTTATGTATACGTCCACCTTGCCCCTGTGAATGGCACTTGAGACGCGCATCCTTATGGCCTGTTCCAGTGCACCGAGTTCCCTGGGTAGGTGTACATAGATCTCCTTGTTCCTGTAGTTCACGCCCTTTATCTCCACGTGGTAGCCATCTTCCTCGGCTTCACCGAATCCTGTCATGCTCATGGACATGTATCTTGCCCTCTTATCCCTTCAGCTTTTATAGCATTTTGTCGGGTTTCGCTAAAGCTCTACCCAACCTACTGTTCTGGCGGCCAACCCCTTGCCTCTTCAACCTTTCCCTCAGTGCATTAAAAATGTCAATCACATCACTCGACCCATAGTCAGGATACGTCCATTCCATGGGAGAATAGCTGTTTCTTCTGTACATGAGCGTTATCTCGCACCATATGCCCTTGCCCAGGTATATCCTGTGACTATAGGGCTTGGTGGTCGCCAGGACAACGTTCTCCAATGTTATAAGACCTGGGTCAATGTTCACGCTTCGCTTACCATCAGGATATGCAAGCTGAGCCTCCAGGTCATTGGTAGACAGCTTTATTCCAGCAAGCTGATCCCTTGGGACAAGCCTCTCAAAGGCCACGAACACGCGTACCAGGGGGCTCCCAAGCTCTTTCTCGTAGTAACTTGTGTAATCAAACGCCATGATATCTGATGTAAATGACCTGGGCCCAAATCGCTCTTCCAGCATGTCGAGGGCACTTGAAAGCGCTGCATCTTCCTTGTATATGATGCTTGAGAACAGCATTACATCAGACGGTATTGCCACCTTACCCAACGCATTCCTCCATGCACACACTATACAGCCTGTCCCAGGGCGCACTTACAGCACCTATCTCTGCCACCACAATGCCAGCAGCCGTGTTCGATATAACAGCCGCCTCCACCGGGGTTGCACCGGATGCCATGGCAAGGGTAAAGCAGGCAATGACCGTGTCCCCTGCGCCTGTTACATCATAGACCGACTTTGCAGAGGTGGGTATGTGGGTTATCCTGCCATCAGAGTCAAGCAGGCTCATCCCATGCTCGCCCCTGGTGACAAGCACCATGGAGCAGCCCAGCCGTGACTTGACCCTGGAGGCAGCCTCGACTATGTCCTTCTCGTCAGTTATAACCATGCTGGTACCATAGCCAAGCTCCTTTGTGTTGGGTGTCACAAGGTCAACCCCGACATAGTACGAGAAATTCCTCTCCTTTGGGTCAACGTTTACAGGCACATCTTTCTTGCGTGCCATTGAGACTATGCCCTCGATAAGCTCCCTGCTTATCACCCCCTTGCCATAGTCTGATATGATGATTGCATCAAATGAACCGACAGCGTCATTCAGCAGGCCCAGGAGCCTATCCCTGATCTCAATCTCGATCAGGGATCTTATCTCCTTGTCCACCCTTACCACCTGCTGCGTGTGCGCAATTATGCGCGTCTTTACACTGGACTTCCTGGCTGCATCCATGAGGACTAGCCTGTTATCTATGCGCTTTTTCTCAAGGAGCTCCATTATGAGCCTGCCTGGCCTGTCCTCGCCTATTACACTTGCCACGCTTGCGCTTGCACCAAGACCCACAAGGTTCTTGGCCACGTTACCTGCACCGCCAAGGCGCATGCTTTCTTCCCTGACATCCACAACGGGTACGGGTGCCTCCGGGGATATCCTCTCCACCTTTCCCCAGATATACTCGTCCAGCATGAGGTCTCCCACAACAAGTATTTTCCTTGACTTCATGGATTCGAGTATGTTCTTCAGCCTTTGAGCATCTATCTTCAGCATTTGGTCACCGCCCTGTTGTAAAAGGGATAACCAGAATTAAAGGGATCGCAGCCGTAGCTTGCACTACCACGGCTATCAGGCATTTCCAGCTTCATACCCTTTATCCTCCAGAAACAACGCATCCACAAATGCATCAGCATCAAAGGGCTCCAGGT
Source organism: Deltaproteobacteria bacterium (assembly GCA_003643935.1). Lineage (GTDB taxonomy): Bacteria > Desulfobacterota > Desulfomonilia > UBA1062 > UBA1062 > B14-G9. Next base: position 3,608 of record QMLJ01000170.1, read on the forward strand.
CATCCATGCCCTCGCCAATGCCAATGTAGTGTATGGGAATGTCGAATTCGTCGGCAATTCCCACTATTACTCCGCCCTTAGAAGACCCGTCCAGCTTGGTAAGCACTATGCCGGTCACCCCAAGTGCCTTGTGAAATTGACGCGTCTGTTCAATGGCATTCTGGCCAATGGTCGCATCCAGTACGAGCAGTATGGAATGGGGTGCCCCGGGTAGCTTCTTTGCAAGTACACGCTTTGTCTTCTTCAGCTCTTCCATGAGGTTCTCCTTGGTATGGAGCCTGCCTGCCGTGTCTATGATGAGCACGTCCTTTTCCCTGGCAATGGCCGCCTCAAGCGCATCGTACGCAACAGCAGATGGGTCTGCACCTTCGTGCGCCTTCACAAAATCTGCTTCCACCTTGCCTGCCCAGTGTTCCAGCTGCTCTACTGCTGCAGCACGAAAGGTATCTCCTGATGCAATGATGACAGACCTGCCGTCATTGATAAAACGCCGGGCAATCTTTGCAATGGTGGTTGTCTTGCCGGAGCCGTTGACACCTACTACCATGATTACAAAGGGCCTCACA
>QMLJ01000171.1 GCA_003643935.1 Deltaproteobacteria bacterium
GTGACACCTATCTTCTCAAGTTCTTTCTTTATGATCCTGTGTGTACTTGTCATCGGGAACTCATTGACAATCCTTACGTACCTCGGTTTCGCGAACTTTGCGAGTTTGTCCTTGAGGAAATCAATCAAGTCTTTCGGATTGAGCTCTCTACCATCCACGAGCTTTACAGATGCCATTATCTCATCCTCGGCAAGCTCGGAAGGCACGGCATAAACAGCCACGTCCTCCACGGCCGGGTGTTTCATGATGACGTGTTCCACCTCATATGCAGATACATTTTCTCCACCTATTCGCATGGATTCTGTATTCCTGCCAACGAAGTATATGTAGCCCCTTTCGTCTTTCCTGACCAGGTCTCCTGTATAAAGCCACCCGCCTCTTACCTTTTCATTGGTAGACTTTTCGTCCTTGTAGTACTCCACCTTCATGGATGGATCATCAATCCTGAATATCAGCTCTCCCGGGGTGCCCGTGGGTACATCATGACCATTTTCATCTACTATCCTCATGCCCAGCCTCTTGGAATACCTGCCTATGGAACCCGCAGGACATGTCCCCAGGTTCATCAATCCCTTGCCTGCACCATCTACAGCACCGTATCCTTCGTATATCTTTAACCCAAAACGCCTTTCAAACGCCTCCCACATCTCTTTAGGACATGCTGCAGACAAAACGTAGCGGACATTATTCTGACTGTCAGTAGGCTTCTCAGGCTGTTTCATGAGTATGGGGATCATGGATCCAAGTGCGTTGAACACTGTTGCATTGTATGTCCTGACCTCGTCCCAGAACCTGCTTGCAGAGAACTTTCTTGAAAGTGCAACGCTCGCCCTTACTGCCATTGCAGGTGCCACTGTAAGAAACAGTGCATTTGCGTGGATTAATGGTAGCGGGGTATAAAGGATGTCATCTTGTTTAAGCGTAATACCAGATATAAGTAGCATCATCTTTATACCCGTTAGCCTGTACCTGTAGACAACACCCTTGGGCATACCTGTTGTACCCGACGTGTATATTATCAGGTACATATCGTCCTTGTCGTAGCCTATACCAGGATTGGTTGCAGGTACGCCTGGCGTATAGGCATCACTCAAGACGTTTATGTTAGAGGGTATCTTGTAATCCTTGGCCTCCTGTTCTATATCGTCCACGATAATGTGCCTTATTTTCTCGGTCTTGTCTGATACTGTGTTAAAGTTGTCTATTAGTTCCGCATCCATTGCCAGGTATTCTATGTCACTATGATTTATTATGTACTTAAGGGACTCCCCTTTTAGTGCAGGGTTTATTGGGACAACATACATGCCTATCTTCTGGGCCCCGAAAAATATGTCCAGGAATCTCGGCGAGTTTCTCATGAATATGCCTATACCCTTTTTCTTTCCGCAGCCCAGGCTCATCAGGAAGTTAGCAACCCTGTTTGCATTGTTGTCCATGTCGGCATAGGTAAACACTTCGTCCCTGTAAAGGAGAAACCTTTTGTCCGGGACCTGGCATGCCCTCTCTTCGAGTAGTTCAGACCATGACATATCCTCTACTATCTTCCCATGCCTTAGCCCCCTCAAGTTGACACCTAGCGTACCCCTGGCTTTTTCCTCCTTAAGGAAGTCTAAAAAGCACAAGATGCCGTTCTTTATAAGCCTTAGCTTTTGGGCATTTTGTTCAAGGACTGTTTTATCAATACCCATTATACCTTCCTCATCTGCCATCTATGTGGTCTTGTAATTTATCCTTAATATTTATGTGGGTAAGTCAGGACGTCTAACTGAGTTAAACGCTTGTAAAAGAAACCAGGATTGAAATTCCTTTTTATAGTTATAGCCTGAGTTGGACATGCCGCAAGGCAGCAACCGCAGGCAATGCAGAGCGTAACATCAGGCGCTATACTCTCAAGATAAGGTAGATCCCCTCTGCCTCCAGCTGTACTATCCTCCATTATTATGGAGCCCCCTGGGCATATGTTAACGCATATACCGCATCTGGTACACTTTTCATCATCGAATTCAAGCAAACCGGTTTGCATCTCTTCTGCACGGTCATAGTCTGGTATCCTGAATATATCGCTTATGGTTAGATTTTCCATAGGCGCCTCCTTATTCTCCCTGCCTTACTATCTTGGGCGGATCATGCATACCACCGTCAAACCATGTGACTAGTTGCACCTCCCTTGGGACCTCTCCATCGAACTTGCCCTTGGGCCATCCTAATGCAATGCAGTTGTTTAACTTGTAAGGGTATTTAATGCCAAAGAACTTTCTCCACTTTGACATGTAGGTGAGTATCTTGACCATGCCTATCCAGCATGTTCCTAGACCCAGGCTATGCGCAGCTATTACCATGTTCTGCCCGCAAATCCCTATGTCAGTGGATGGGTTTGCCACCCCCCGTACGTCCTCGAGAAGGAGGATAAGCGTGGGTGCACCGTAGAATGCACGGGCATTGTCCCTTGCGATTTGCTGCATGAGACCAAATGGCACTGGATGAAGGTCATTGGGCTGGAGCCTTATCATTAGCTTTGTGTAGGGCTTGAGATAGTGTCTCCTTTTTTCAGTCCTTGAGTAGTCGTGCATCCGCATAAAGAACTTGCTCGCCCTAACGGCATCTCTCTCCATCTCAGAGATTATAATAGGGCTGTTTACTACTATAAATTTCCAGGGCTGGGAATTACCTGCAGATGGTGCAAAGCGACCTGCTTCAAGCACCCTCTGTATAAGGGCATCTGGCAAAGGCTCATTCCTGAAGGATCTTATACTGCGCCTCTGCATGATTACCTTTTCAACAGGATTCCAGCCCATGCCTGGTGTCCATTTTTCAGACTTACCACTGGCCATAAACACCTCCTTTTACTTTGATGGGGCTTCCAGTATGTGTATGCACATGGCTGCTTCTTCTACACCGAGTGCTCCACCTCCGTTTTCTGCAATTGCCAGTCTGTGCTTGGCCACCTGTCTCTTCCCTGTCATGCCTCTAAGCTGTACTGTGAGTTCATGGATCTGTGCAAGGCCAGATGCACCTATTGGATGGCCCCTTGATAGTAGCCCTCCGCTCGTGTTTACAGGTATGGATCCGTTAAGCATTGTCTCGCCTCTTTCAGCAAGTATTCCACCCTCACCCTTGGAACAGAAACCAAGATTCTCAACCTGCCTGAGTTCCCCGTATGCAGTTGCATCGTGTACCTCTGCCAGGTCAATATCCTCAGGGCCCAAGCCAGAGGCCTCATATGCCTTTTTTGAGAGTCTCTCCCCTATCTCGGGTGTATCCAGGTCAAAAGGCCTCTCAGTGCCTGAACCAAGAACGGATGCCCTTATCCTGACTGTCCTGTCCTTTAGGCCCAACCTTTTTACTACCTCTCCTGAGCAGAGAATCGCTGATGCAGCACCATCACCAATGGGTGCACACATGGCCCTGGTAAGGGGCCAGCTCACAATCCTGTCTCTAAGTACCATCTCTACCGGGACCTCAAAACAGTACTGTGCATTGGGATTGAGCGTTGAATTGTAATGATTCTTGGAAGCAATTATCGCCAGCTGTTCAACTGTGCTGCCGTACTTCCTCATATGCTGCCTTGCAGCATAGCCGTATATATCCATGAAAGGTGAATGAGCACTCGAGGATAGCCTTGATAGCTTCCACATAACATCGTATCCAAGTTTTTCTCCAAGCTCAATAGCCACAACGAACCTGTCATGCAAGGTCTTAAGAAGCGGCTCTCTTTTTCTCTTTTGTCCCGTTCCATCCTTTAATGTGTTATATTTTTTCTTGAACTCTTCAACTTGTTTCAGCTCTTCCTCTGTAAGGCTGTATCTGCTTAAGTTGTCTGCTATCTTGGCCAAGTTTTCAATGTCTATCCCACCCAGGAAGCCGGCAAAAACTGCCATCTTGTTTCTGCTATAGAGCTTCTCTGCGCCCACTGCCATTGTTACGTCATATAAGGAGCTTGCAACGCCAAGCCATGCATGATGGAAGGCAGTTGAAGCCCCTGCGCAGGCATTTTCCACGTTTGTGATGGGTATGGTATCAATGCCCACTGGCCTGAGTGCAACCTGGCCCCTGATGCTTGTCTGTCCACTGGCACCCCAGCCTGAATTTGAAAACCACAAGGCCTGTATATGTTTCTTATCAATACCGGCATCTTTAAGGCAGCCCTCAACGGTCTGGGAAGAGA
>QMLJ01000172.1 GCA_003643935.1 Deltaproteobacteria bacterium
CCTGAATAATACAGATGCATTACTCTGTCAAATCCCAGCAAGGCATATTTTTTCCTTACCGGTCTTGACAACCTTGATATTGAGATTATCATTGATAATGAAATTTCATTACTAATAAATCCAGGGAGTAAAGTTTCTGCAAATGTAACATAAATCGATACTTATGAGTTTTTAGTGCGGGGGTATAGGTGTCAAGGATCTCTGAAGCCAAGCGTGAGGAAACAAGAAAAAGGATAATAGAGGCAGCTAGCGACTTGTTCAGCAAGTACGGTTTCCACAATACCCAGGTCATGGACATTGTCAAGGCAGTTGGCATGTCTGCCGGGACCTTCTACAACTACTACAAGGACAAGAAGGACCTGTTCGAGCAGGTCATAATGCAGAACTTCGAGGTAATGAGGTTAAAGATAAAGGAGCTACGTCAACCGGTTAACTTAAGTGACAGGGAAGACAGGTTAAAGAAGACAGGTTAAAAAAGATACAGGAGTCTTGGAACACGTTCTTTGATTATCTGGATGGCAATCCCAAGCAGGTACTCATGCTCTTAAGAAGTAGCTTTGGCGTGGATGAACTATTTGATATGGACATATGGGAACAGATGAGCATTTGCGCAAGGGACCTGGCTGAAGATGTACAAAAATGGATAGATGAAGGATTGATCAAGGGTATCAACCCAATACTGTTCGGCCATGCTCTGGTTGGCATGGCCATGCAGATAGCACACAGCTACCTGGTAGAGAACAGGTTTACAAGGGACGAGACAATAGATGCACTGGTCACCATAAGCATGGCGATGTTTGATGTGTATGTAAAGTAAGGCGCCGGGCACTAGGCGACAGGAAAAAGATTTAGGCACAAGGAAAGCGGAGAGATGAGATCAGCGTTCCTTTTTGCTACGGACAACGGACAGAACAGTAGGTTGGGGTTGAGGAAAGGAATAAAGCTCACATTTGCTGGCCTCACGCCTTGTTTGAAGGCTGAGAGCTGAGTGCAATGTGAGATTTGAAATTATTTTTTGAACGGAACGAGGAAGGAGGTTACATGAACAAGAAACCAGATGATGTCTTTATCTATCCAAAAACCTGGATAAACGAGGATGCAAGGGGCTTTGTCGCAACCGTTGAGGACTGGGCAAGAAAGGAGATCATATCAAAAAGGCTGGAATACCACAAGGAATACAAGAGGTTATTTGCTGAGAAGAGGAAAAAGCTGCTTTTTGACATCGGGCTGGACAAGATTATCTTACCTGAGAAATACGGGGGCTTTGGTTGGAATACGCCAGGGAGGGCCCCAGACATGTTCAGCGTTTTCCTGGAGATAGGAAAGGCCGATGCCACCATAGGATTCATGGCTGCAATAAAGAGTGCATGCCTTGCAATTATTGCCATGGAACCTGGCATAGATGAGAGCTTGCTGGATGAGCTCGTGCCAAAGTACTTTTCTGAAGAACCCAAGAACGTGGCTGTTATCCTTCCTGGGCCGGGTATACTAAATGTAGAGACACCCCTGTTTATGGGGAGGTCAATAATGGCGAGCGTTAAGTCTACAAAGGCAGGTAACACGGTAGTCGGCAAAGACCTCAGGCCGACAGGGGGAGGTGCAGATGCCGACTTATTCTGCGTTGTTTGCGCGGACAAGGCAAAAAAGCCCTGTATTGCGTTTGTTCCCTCCGATGCCAAAGGCCTCAAAAAAGGTAAGCCAATAAAGGAGACAGGACTCAATGCATGCACAAACGCTGATGTGAGTTTTGAAGAGGTGAAGGTGCCAAAGCCATACCTGGTCAAGAGAGACAATGCAGTCCAGGAGATCTATGCATGGCTGAACCTGCTCTTCGGCGGCATAAGCCTGGGTGCTGCAATTAATTTCTACGAGATACTCTATGACTGGGCAGATACACGTACAATAAAGGGTGGAGGACGTCTAAAGGAAAATCCGCTTTGTGCATCTGTGCTTGCAGACGTGGCTGAAGAGATATCAAGTGCAAGGCTCCTTGGCCTGGGCCTGGCACACATCATGGCACAGTCAGGTGATAAGGGCGGAGTTGGGAGTCCTAGCGTTTATACATTTGCACAGATGATTGGATCGAGCATGCAGAAGGGTGCGCTCGCTGCACTGAACCATGGCATGGAGCTCATGGGCTCTGCTGGCTATGCCAAGGAATGGCACGTGGAGAAACACTGGAGGGATATAAAGACAATACAGGCATATCTTGCAGGCGTGGGCTCTGATATCCCGGTAAAGATGGATATTGCCAGGTTTTTCTATGACTTGAAGGAGGTGTAGAAATGAATAGCTTTGATGAATTCTCAAGACCCGAGGAATACGTATCCCCTGGCATAAAGCACTTCCGCATGGTCCTGAGAAACCTTATTGAGAAGGAAGTCATGCCTTTAAGGAGGAGATTCGACGAGGACTGGGACGAGCACAAACTGATAGAGCCGCTCTTTGACAGGATAATGGGGAATAAAGGCCTTGGCACACAGAAGAGCTTGTTCCCAGAAGAAGTGGGAGGATGGGGCCTGGGACACTCGGACCACCTGGGCGGCTTTGCATATGCAATGGCAGAAGAGGTAGGCAGGGCAGATACCGGCTTTGCAGTTGCATTCCTTGTAACCCTGTGGCCGCTTCTTACCATACTTGTTGAGCCCCATGTAAACTGGAGACTTGCAAGGGAGTTTGCGCCCATGTTCTGCAATTCAGACAAGGCAGTATTTGCTGCCATGTGCATGACAGAACCACAGGGCGGGGCTGACATAGAGAACCTGGAGCTCCTCAAGGGCAAGACCATCCGTACCACTGCAAGGTTGGAGGGCAACGAGTGGGTTATAAACGGCCACAAGTTATGGCCGACCAACACAGGTGGCGTGGCAGATCTCATGGCTGTACCCTGCACCACCAAACCAGGTTCGGACAACCCTGATGACTATGCCCTTATATTTGTCCCCGCAGACACAAAGGGCGTGACACAGGGCAGGCCCTATGAAAAGGCAGGCATGGCTGCAGATAAGAATAGTGATATCTGGTTTGAGGACGTGAGGGTACCTAGCTGGTACAGGGCACACGGCCCGGGTACAGATGCAAAAGTTTTCATGAAGTTCATAATTCCACTCGGGAACGTGGGAAGCATGGGCATGCTGGTGGGCGCAATGCTGAACCTCTACGAAAGGCTCTACGAGTTCGTGTCAACAAGGACCTACAACAATAGGCCTTTGAAAGAAAACGACGCAATTGCAGGACTTATAGGCAAGATAGCTGGCGATATCGACGTGTGCAGGGTCATAGGTCACGAAGCTTCCATGATAATCGACAGGCGAAACAAGCCCTATGGCAAACCCCTTGATTCACCCGAGGTCATAGGCAAGACAAGGAACATGAAGAAATTCATAGCAGATACAGCAGTAGAGGACTTTGGCCTGGCAATGGATGTCCTGGGTGTCTACGGGGTTGACAGGGACTGGGACATTGAAAAGCACTGGAGGGACATAAAGATGATACAGCTGTGGATGGGTGGAAAGCAGCTCTGCCAGATGGAAGCAACCAGGTACTTCTACAACTGCAAGACCCTTTGATGCCCATGAAAAGGAGGTAGACATGAACTCGAGTAGAGGCTTGATAGATGCAGCGAACAGGACCTTAGAAGAACTTCTCTCAAGGCCTATATTCAAGGATTCATTGAGGAGCATTATAAAGAATATAGACCCTGAATCCGCAAGGAGGCTAGTGAACACCATCATGTGGAAGGACCAGGAGGTTTTACTTGCCTTACTGGGTTCCCTACCTCTCATTGCAAACACCATCATAACAGCTCTTGACGAGCTCCTTGCACAGGTGAACCAGAAGTTCCCGCCTGAGCTCCTTAAGGGCTTTGCCGAGTCTATACTGGCTGACATTGACATAGACAAGCTATCAAGCGTGACATCGAGATTTCAGGATCTTAAGAATGAGCTCTGGCCAGTATTGGACAAGGCCTTAAAAGGAAAAAGCAAGGACAAAGGAGACTGATATGGCCTTGAACGAACCCAAGAAAGGAAGCGTGATAAGGGAAATCCTTGTAACCCCTGTTTTCAAGGAGATCTTGAGGGGTCATCTAAGGGGCATTGACACGCGCAAAGCCCCCGAGATGATAAAGACAATAATGTGGCAGGATGTAGAG
>QMLJ01000173.1 GCA_003643935.1 Deltaproteobacteria bacterium
CTGAACGTGGGGCTCACTGACAAGGATTTCTAATCGGATAACCCTGACTATAATTTCTAGCTGGATTCTCCCGGTGGATTACCGTGTAGTGTCAACTAAGGTAACGCGGCCGGGGACATGGTCGAAGACCTTGTCTTGCGAAATAAAAACAACAGCCTATTCTACAACAGATGTAGAATCAGGGTTTTCTCACCCACGTGGGTCTATGGCCTCTCATTGGAAGTGTTCTTTTCCCTCCCCCTGATGAGCATCCCTCGTACCTTCAGCATGGATGATGGAAGTATGAATAAGTCACCCAAGATCGCAAGGAATAGCGTCAAAGACATCAACCAGCCAAATTCCTTGGTGGGCTCGAATTCAGATATTATGGTCATCATGAAACCAGATATGTTTATAACAGAAGTGGATATAATGGCCCTACCTACCATTAGGGTGCTTTTTCTTATGGCATCCGGTACATTTAGTGTGGACCTGTCAAACTCCTTTCTAAACCTAGTGAGAAAATGTATGGTATCATCCACGCATATGCCAAGTGCTACTGAGGCAATCATCACAGTCCCAACGTTCAAGGTTATGCCAGCCAAGCCCATGAACCCCAACACCACTATAATAGGAAATATGTTAGGCAATATGCTAAGGGTGCCGTACCTAACAGAACGGAATACCAAGTATATTATACCTATGACCAGTACAAACGCCAGGGTAAAGCTACTTATCTGGCTCTGGATGATATAACTGTTCAGGGTACTGAATATGTAAGATATACCCGTGAGCGTGACCTTGGCATCTGTACCAGAGAATATCTCTTTCGCCTTCTTATCTATCAGGCGGGAGAGGGCCTTAACATCTTCAGAACTTGTATACTTAAGCTTTACAGATATCCTTCCCTTGGAATAATCAGGGGTTGCAATGCTCTCCAACTCTTCCCTGCCGTCGGTTGAAAAGCTAAACAAGAGCAATTCCTGGGCTATCAAAGACCTTGAATCAGGCACCCTGTACTCCCCGGGCCTGTCTCCCTGTAGAACCTTGTTTACTGTCTTCACGTAGTTGGCCAAGGATATTACCTTCTTCACGTGCGGCATTTTCTTGATCTCCTGGGAGAGCAGGTCCATTCTCTTCATTATATCAGGATCTTTGAGTATGCCTTCGTCGCCCTGTATGAATATCTCGAGATCACCGCTACCCGCTAGTTTCTTATCCACGAGCATTGAACTCTTGTACAGGTCACTATTCTTGGGAAACCAGTTCAACTCATTGGTCTCAATCCTTATCTTTGTAAAGCCATAGCCGAAAAAGACAATGGCCACAAACGCTGCTACAAGTATATACCTGTACCTCTTCAGGTTGAACTCGGCCAGGTGCGCAAGGATTTTTCTCCAGTGCTCGTGATGGGCACTCTTACTGCTCGGGAATACTATCAACATCAAGGGTGCTAAAATTATGGCTATGATGAAGCTGAACATTATACCTGCGCCGGCAGACACGCCAAAGTGTTTTATGGCACCTATCGGGCTGGTAATGAGTGATGCAAGGCCAAGGGAGGTGGTTATACTTGCCACAAAACAGGGTGTCATTATATATTCAAGAGTAGAAACAAATGATTCCTTTTTGTCCAGTTTTTCGCTCACCTCATCAAAGTACTCAATTATGTGGAGTGAATTGGCGACCGAGAGTATGGTTACAAGTGGAACAATCATACCTGTTATAGCGTTAAAGGAATACCCCAGTAAACAGTACAAACCTATTGACCATACAAGAGACACGACCACACCCACAAGTACTATGCTCACCTTGAGTATCGACCTGAAAAGGAAAAACGAGACAAATACGGCAAGGATTATACCCAGTATAGGTAGTACTGTCTCGTCCTGCCTCGTAATGTCGTTGAACTCGTAGTTCAACATGACATCACCGGTAAGATAAATGCTCACCCCCTTTGGTTTACCAGTGTTTAATATCTTTTTAACCTTTGCTATCACCATGTCCATCTCGTGTGTATCCATTTCGTCAAATGCAACGATTATAGACGTTATCATGCCGTCGGTTGATATGAGATAGCCCCTAAAGAGCTTATCATTCATGGTATAGTGCTTTATGTTCTGAAGTCTTTCTTTTTTCAGGTTTTCCAGAAGCGGGCTTATCTCTATGCCCTGTTTTGTCCCTATGACCTTGTTTGAGTTGGCAAGCGAATGGACCTTTTTTACCTGGGGCAGATCCTCGAGCTCTGATGTCTTCCTCTTTATGTAATTAAGGACATCCATGGAGAATATCCTGTCTGACTTTATCGCAATAATCAGGTACCTGTCCCCTTCAAAGGTATCCCGGAAGCGAGAATAGGCCACGTATACTGGATCATCCTTTGAGAACCATGCTGTTATGGTATTATCAAGCTTACCGTGTATTGAGAGACCAAAGAATATAGTGAGTACAAGCACGCAAGACGCCAAGATGTATCTTAATCTATATATAACCTCTGCAACTTTCCTCATTAATTCCCCCTACCTACACTATACAAGAACGTATATAATACTACAAAACACGATGTATTTATATCCATGTCCAACCCTTAAAACATGTTGCCATCAAAGAACACATACATGGCCAAGATGAAAAAGATATGGCAAAATCCCTGTTCCTTAATCTCTCACTCTGTTTTAGGTATAAGCATAAGCACGTCTGTATACTGATGTACTATTTTCTGCATGCTAAAAGGGAGACTTACATAACTTCCACGAAGCCATGCCCTTATACCGTCATCGTAGTGAATGCTCACAGGGTTACCTGACTGCCCGGTACTGTTAACCGCATAAAGGGGATCTGCTTTACTGAAATCAACAATGATACGCATCTCAGGTATGAGCCACACGTCAAAATCCTTTGCCAGATGATATGCTGCCACGTTTATGGTTGTATGGTCCCCAGGTGCAGGGTATGGTCCCCTATTGAAAAAGGGCGAAAGCAATCTCATTCCTATCCTCTGAAAGAATCCCATGTATTTAGACATCTTGTACCCCTCGGTCTTCCAGTAATATGTATGGAGCCTGCCCCATCCCCACCTTGACCTGTCTTTGCCTAGCCTGTGCTCCAGTAGTTCTATGGCATCCGCAAGCGAGTTTGCCACTATTTTTGCCTTGTTCTCTTTCTCAGGTGTGTTTATGTTGTCCCAAAAGGGACTTTGATCTCCTCGCATGGTAATGTGATCCTCTACTGTCGAGTATCCAAGATCACCTTCGTGTATAAAGGATTTCCACTGTATGCTGTCCTCTGGACCAAGCTCGTCAAGGAATGTATTACGTGTGTACGTATACATGAGTGCACCAATGAGCGAGGCAGATACTGAATCGACCTCCACCTTTCCATCAGAGTGCTCCAGCATATACAGTGCCTCATTTGCCTCTGCCTTTCTTGAAGCTTTATTCCAGCTATCTATCGTACTCACAATACCTTCATAGGTCTTGCCTTGTAACAATGCATGCTTTAGCTTTGCAACAAAGGGTGAGTATGTGTCCAGCTGCATGTTCATGCTTGACTCAAGCGTATGGTTCCTGGTCGATGAAATAAGCTCCCTGATACGCTCTGCCCTTTCAGGAGAGTACCAAGAAGACGAGAGTATATAAGGATAAGAAAATCCAACTGTACGGTTATTTGCGGTGCAAACGAACCCCTCAGGGGGATTTAATTCATATGGCTGTTTTGAGACATCCAGCAAGCCTTCCCAGTCGTATTCACCGGTCCAACCAGGCGATGGAAAGATACCACGTCCTTTTTTTCTCAAAGGAAAACAACCGGTCACCTGCCAGGCTATATTGTCATGGTCCGCAATAACCATGTTCAGCGCTATGGACCGTATTTCTTTTACCATGGGTATTGCCTCTTTCACGGAGTGTGCCGTCACCAGTGACAAAAATGCATCCATGGTCCTGTCATTCGGGGCATATGCAGCCCAGCTTACGGCTAAATCGTATCCTTGAGATATGTTCAAGGGGATTGCCTCTATTTCGTTCTTGCGCTCGCCCCTCAATGCCTCGCCAATCAGGGGCCCATGAATTGTCTTGTATATGATCCTTGTAACCGGCTTGTCACCCTTTATCCTGAAGACCTCCCTGGCTCCAGTTGCAGGCA
>QMLJ01000174.1 GCA_003643935.1 Deltaproteobacteria bacterium
ACCTCTAGTTCATTCAACCCAAGATAAGTTGCAAACTCCAGATACTGGAAGACCATGTGTCCTGTTGGATCAGAGGCTGGAATCCTTTCAAAGGGGAATATCCAACTCAATTCCTTGCATCTTTGTCTGTCAAAGCCTATTCGTCTATCTGCACTGGCGGCCTGGCAAAAAAGAGAAGACTTTATGATTCTCTGTAGATCCAATACAATATCGTAATGGTTTGTTCTTAAATGATATGCCAGTTGCAGCAGTGACCACCACCAACGATTCCTGTCAAAGATGATAGCCTCGTCCACACATGGATGTTCTGCCACCAGGGGATAGCTCAACGGCTCAACAAGCCAGTGTATATTTACATCAAACCTTTGTCTTAAATTTACGATAAGGGGAAGCGTGTTTATAACATCCCCAAGTGCACCTAGCTTAACAATCAATATATCCATCTATTACTGGATATGGCATATTTTATTTTTTAGCAAGCCCTTGACTATGAATGCGATTAAGGTAAAAGTATTTTACAAAAAGACCTTTTCTAGGAGGTTACTAAGGTGGAAGAAAAAAAGTTTAGTTCAGCCCCAGTTATATTTGCTGTGATAGTATTTGCCATTGGTCTGGGGTTAGGATACTACCTATGGGGTATTCAAAGGCAAAAACCTACGGATTACAAAGAGATGCTCTCAAAGACCATAGACTACATTGCAACTATTGAGCACAAGAATCAGACACTTCTTAAGACCATTGACTCCCTTGAGAATGAGGTCGATGTGCTCAAAAAGGAATCAAAGGGCGTACCTGGTGAACTAGAGTCAAGGCTAAAGGATTTGAAATCCAGAGTGGACTCCTTAAACAAGGAAAACCAGCAGCTCAAACAAAAGCTGACCAAGTACGAAAATATGTTAAAGCAAAGGAGAGAGAAGGAGCCCAGCACAGTCCAGGGTAGTCCTGGCACATCAGCCAATACCACGGGAGAGTAAGGCATACACAGGCATTATTATATCTTTGGCGTTATGACCTTTCGAATAAACATATCCACTATACCAGGATCAAACTGCGTGCCCCTACAGCGTTTGATCTCTTGAAGCGCAACACTATATGGTAGCGCCTTCCTGTAAGGCCTGTCCGATGTCATTGCATCAAATGCATCTGCCAGTGTTATGATTCTGGAAAGAAACGGGATGTCCTCGCCCTTTAGTCCCATGGGATAACCCTTGCCGTCATAACGCTCATGGTGATGCCTTATTATTTCAGCATCTTTTTTCATGGGAATGATGGAAGAAAGTATGTCAAAACCTATGTCCGGGTGCTTCTTTATAATATTCATCTCTTCCACTGTGAGCTTGCCTTTTTTTAAGAGTATCTTGTCTGGCACACCAACCTTACCGATATCATGCAAAGATGCCGAAACCTTTAATACATCAAGGTCTTCGTCTGACAAACCCAGCGCCTTCCCTATTCTCATGGATAATTCTGTTACCCTGGTCGAATGCCTGCTCGTATGGGGATCCCTTGCATCAAGTATCTTGGCCATGCTATCAAGGGTTGATAGTATATTCTCGTATAAACCTTCATAAAGAACAACATTCTCCATCCTTTCAACTATTCTCTGGAGAAGGTAGGAAAGTTTCGCTTCCTTGGAGCTGTCAATACCGTTGGAAGATACAACCCTCAATGCACCAAAAAGCCTGTCTTCTATCATTAACGGGAACAGGATCTCCAGATCCTGGCCATCAAAGGATCCCGGCACCCTGTCACGGACTATGTTACCTTCCATGATCCCTCTATTAAGTTCAGCAATATTACCCGAATCAAGATCTATAAATTTTCCAGTTGCCCCGTCCAGCAGATAAAAGCAGACATCAGCCGTGTCAAGGATTTCTCCCGCCACGTCCACCATGGTGTTTACAAGATCTTTTATACCTTTCAGCCTTGTGATCTTATCGGATATTGCGTGTAAGGTACTTATCTCCTCCACGGACTTTTCCAACTGTCCAGAGAGATGGTCTATAAGCCTATGCAGGGTCAATTCTTCGGAAAATCTCTTGTTCTCTTGGAGCAGCTTCTTTTCTCTTTCAACCTTCTTTAGTATGAATTCTATCTGCTTCATCTTGAAAGGCTTGGAAATGAAATCAGACGCACCGTACTTCATAGCATCAATCGCCATCTCCACAGAGGCATATCCCGTTATCACGACCACTGGCGTGGATACGTCCCTGGCCTTTACTTCCTTTATGAGCTCAAGCCCTGTCATCTTGGGCATCATAATATCTGTGAACACACAGAGATAAGGCCCATCGTCAAACAATTCCATGGCCTTCAAGCCGTTCTCAGCCGTAGAGGTTGAATAGCCGAGGAGTCTTACCAGGTCAGAGAGCGTGTCTCTTATCCCTGCATCATCATCAACGATTAATACCTTTTGTTGCATCAAATGATCCTTTTCAGTAATCTACCCTTGTATTCGCCGAATTCACTTTCTGTTATAAGGCCCTGGTCCTTTAATCGTCCCAGATACTCAATCGTAGCAATGATTCTGTCTGCATCCTGCCTTACACCTAGAAACTGTTTCATCTGCCTGGGGTCCATGTGCATATCGGCATCCCTTGCTTCGAGACGTTCCTTAAGCAGCTTATTCTCCTGCCTCAGTCTGTAAACCTCGCTCATCATCTCCTTATTCTCGGAAACTTTACTCAACACAAATCGGATCTCTTCAATATTGAATGGTTTCTTTATGTAGTAAAAGGCACCCTTGTTCACTGCCTCTATGGCAGAATCCAGAGATGCATATCCTGTTATGAGCACAAACGGTATATCGTGGCCCATTTCATGGATTGCATCAAGCAATTCCAATCCAGTCATACCAGGTAACATGAGATCAGATATTATGAAGTCGAATTCTTCAACACCAATCAGGCCAAGGATGTCTTCCGCACTATGTGAACGCCTGATTATCTCAACTCCTTCTTCTTTTAATATCAATTCGATAAGATCCAAGAGCTTGTCGTCATCATCGATAATGGCTGCTGACCTAATCTTCATCTATTAATGTATCGAATCCCTGTGCCCTAGACTTTAGATCAAACCATCTTGATTTCTAAAAACAAGGGGCGCCCCCAATGGATTCAACAATTCACTGTTCAGACTGTAGCCCATATATTAGACGTAATGAAAGGCGAAGCCAACTTATGTAAGGACTCATGCCTGTCCCACAACCGGATTTCATTTGCCAGCAGGAAAGAGGCATGTTATAGATGTTCTTATGGCCCTGGAGCAGGACAGCGGAAAGACCGGCCTAGGTGTATCACTTCCTTCTTCTGTTCCTGCGCACTTTAGCAACAGCCCGCAAATGTTGCTTTAAAGTCACAGAGAAATAGTGCCGTCCGCCCCCCCTTGCAACAAAGTATAGGTAATCTGTCTTTGCAGGCCAGAGCGCTGCTATGATACTATCCTTCCCGGGATTGCATATGGGGCCCGGTGGTAGGCCACGATACCTATAAGTATTATACCTAGAATCCCTCATCAGGTCCTTTTTCGATATCTTCCTGTTAAACCCGTCTATGCCGTATATGGCGGTTGGGTCGGACTGCAACAACATCCCCAACCTTAGCCTGTTGTGAAACACAGATGAGATAACGGGCTTTTCTTCACGCACAACAGCCTCCTTCTCTATTATCGAGGCAAGCGTCACAACCTCATTCTGGTCCATACCTAGTTCTTTCGCCCTTGAAGCAAAGGCTGGAGTATAAACCTGCTTGAATCTCTTGACCATCTCAGCCACTATCTCGAGTGGCGTCATGTTGGGAGAGAGGTAATAGGTATCAGGAAAGAGATAGCCTTCCATGCTGGGTGAATGAATTCCAAAGAAAACCGCTGTCTTTGGCGAGAGTGCTACGTCGAGAAACTCTTTCTTCGAGATAATGCCATCTGAGTTGAGCCTATCCGCTATATCATACACGTCAGAGCCCTCGGGAATGATCACAATGTAGTTTAAGGTTCTGCCATGGAAAAGCATATCCATGATCTCCATTGGATAATGCTTTCCCTCGAAAACATACATCCCGGCCTCAAGCCTACTTATCTTCCTGGTGACAAGTGCCGAGGCCATGAACATCCAGGCATTGGATA
>QMLJ01000175.1 GCA_003643935.1 Deltaproteobacteria bacterium
CTTAGATTCAAGCGGGCAATGTTCATACCAGCCCTGATAAGTCCCTTGAGCACCGTCTCCGAACGCGATGCTGGTCCTATAGTACAGACGATCTTGGTTTTATGCGAAGGCAACTTGATACTTAACCTAATCCCCCATCAAGTATCCCAGGTATCATATACCCATCAAAATGGTACATGGGAAAAACAACATGTACACTCAAACTATCAGTTCATACCGTAATTCATTAAAATGGTCGGGAAGCGGGGATTTGAACCCCGGACCCCAGCGTCCCGAACGCTGTGCTCTACCGGACTGAGCCACTTCCCGGACCGGGAGACAATATAAAAAGGATACCTAACCCAAGTCAAGGGTATTCATGTGCTACCAGGACGGTTCAGGTAGATATCGCCTATGTATCAGTAAACATACCAGGGTTTTGTCTTTTTCTCATATGTTATAAAATGCTCTCTGACCACGCGGTCATCCATGTATGAGCCCAGATTCCTGGGGTATATGCCAGGCATATAGCTAAACAGATCCTTGCCCAGTTTTTTCATGGGCATCTTTATCTCCACGCTTAGGTATACCTCGTTATCGTCTTCACCTGCGCTTAAGGTATCGTTCCTCGCTCCTATCTTAACCATGAGTACCTTCATGGGTTGCACGTGCATCTCAATACTCATGCCTTGCATATCTGACTCGTCCTCTCCCCTGAAATAATAAAATCCCGGCCATATGGATATACTCGGTGCATCTTTTATGGGCAGTGGTATGCCCAGGGTGAAGTCCATTCCTGAGAGAGCTTCTTCCCTACCTTCCCTGCCCGAGAGGGGTAGATAGATATTGATATGCGCTGAGAAATTCCTAAAGTACATCTCTGCCCCTGTACCTATTCGTTCATGATTGTTGTTATCCGTGTAATCATAGAATATATTGTACCCTGCAATGGCCTGCCCCCCCATTACAGGGACCCTCATTCCCGCACCTATACTGACACCAAGTTCCCCCTGCTTTAGAGTTAACGAGGGCTCTGAGAAAAGGTACATACCATTGTAGGAACCCATGGAGATGAATGAATCCAAGGTATAGGAAGGGTTATCATTGTCGGATATCCTGTAGCTACCCCCTGCCCATACAAGTTCAAGCCCGGCTGCCATCAAGGGACTGGCAAGCAGAAGATATATAAAGGCAATAGCCAAGCCCCTTCTTATAGGGGACACTAATACTAATCCGTAATGTGGATCCATCTGTACCTTATTATTCCTGGTATCCATAACAGCCCCCCATCGCATGACCATTATCTTTGCACATTGGCATTGAATCACCTTGACCCAGCCTATATTGCATGTAAGCACCTCCTCACAAGCTATATATTACCCATTAACTGACTTCCTTACATCAAGTCTCCCAGAAAACGCCTATCCTTGAGCATATGTCTTCTGGCTTAAGGGTTGTCAGTGTCTCATTATGGAGCATCCTCATATAGTTTATCTCGCATGTATCAAGGGGGGGTAGACTTAAGCGTGGGCATATGCGTATGTGTGGAAGGAATAGTGAGTTGTTGGTAAAAAAGTATATAGACATGTTGAAGCTGTACATATTCAGGGAATCTATGAAACGCAGTATGTCCAGTATACCCGTGATCAGAGAATCCATTGTCTTACCCCTGATGTCGGATGGCCTGTGCACATTCTCCATTATGCCAACTATGTCAAATGCACCCATGGGTGCAAATGCCACGCTCCAGAAAATACCGCCTGAACGGGATATGAACCTTTCTTTAAGGCTGAGTTCAGTATCCAGAAAATCTTCCCATAGGTCTCGCTTCTTTTCTCTCATATATTTCTCAACCGATGCTATCACAGATGTGAAGTAACTGGTTGGAGTGGACGAGGCTATGATCTGCAGGTGCGGGTGTATAATAGACCCACCGGCAAGTGGGAAGTAATTCCAGTTTATGGACTGGTATACCGCATCTTTCTGGGTATCGGCCAAGTCATTCAGGTAGTCTATAGAACACAGGAATGCATCCTCGAGTATTGTATGGGTAAATTCTGTCAGCCCGACATAATGCTGGGCGGTCATTACCGTTACAGCAGAGTTCTCATCATAGGGAAAGGCATTGGGTACACATAGGGCCTCCCCCCTGGAGTATCTGTCCTTGCTCACGAGGTGAGAACTGAATTTAGGGGTAACCTTTTCAACAATCTCGGGACAAAAAGGACATATGCCCTTGGATTTTTCAATAATAGGATTGAGGTCAATCTTCTCAAGGACCTTTATGGGAAAATCCAGGATCCTTGCCTGATGGCCGGTAAGGGGATCTGTCCTCACTTCGCTTATCTTTTCAATCTCTATAAAATTCTGAAACGGGTCGCGAAACCTAGATATCTTAGTAATCTTGGTGAAATCCATAAATCAGGATGTTACTACAGTAGAACACCATGGTCAAGCTTGTATGAGCCAGCATTTGCAATATTGCGAAGGATGCTCTCCAGGCCTACGGCGAGTTACCACCCGAGTTTTTGTAGGTTACAAGCATCCTCGTTATCGTGGCTGCCTTCTTGGGATCCATATAGGGAAGTATGGTGCCAGCTATATCACCCTTCATGTTAAGGAACACCTCAACAGCAATCTTGAGATCTAGCTTGTTCATAAGGCTGGCCGCTGCCTTGGGTTTCATAGAGGTATACATCTTTACCAGGTACTTTATTCTCTTGTTACTCTCGATCTTGTATGCATCAACTTCTTTCTTTACCGAGGCCTCAAGGGCCTTAAGTTCTTTTATCTTTGCATCAACCCTTTTCTCTATCTCCTCAAGCTCCTTCTCCTTGAGATCAACCTTGTGTTCTCTCTCCTTGAGAACCTTCCACTGGGCGTCTAAGTCTTGCGCATGATCTGGGGCTGCCTTGGCCTGTGGTATGGAGACTGGTTTTGCCTTGTTCTCAGGTGCAGCAAGTATGGATGGTGCTATGTAAAGATATGTAAGGCCAAAGGCCAAGTTTACCAGCATAGCCAGGACAAGGACCTTCATAGTCTTTCTACCCATTTACAGTCCTCCTGTCCGAGATAACAGCTATTTCGTCTATAAAGCGCATCTCTGCACGTCTCTCCTCTTCGCTGTATCTCTCCAACTCTATCTCCTTAAGCCTTTGAATTGCCTTGTGATCCTTTCGTGCCTTTATCAAAACACTCCTCTTTTCTTCTACATCCTTTGATGCCACTGCAATATCTCTGTCCAGGTCCTTTAACCTCCTGTCCAACCATGCATTGTAAACGCTAATGGTCTTGAGGTCCCTTCCTGATATACCCTTGTTCAGGCCATCTTCGAGTCTTACTGCCAGGTAGTGCACCTCATCCAGGTATTTCTGTCTCCTGTTCACCAGTGAAACGTACTTCCGCTGAGACTCTGCATAGGCCTGAAGGGCCATTTGCTCCTTTAACTTCCTTACTCTCATTAGTGTCTCAAATCGGAATCTGAACATCTATGCTCCAATCGCGTTTTAATCAGCTGTCCTGTTGATTATTTCCTTCATCATGCCCACGGATTCCTCCAGGGTAACCTTCTCGTTGATACCCTGCTTTAAGAAGCTGTTTATCCTGTCTATGTGTTCTATCGCCCTGTCTATCCTGGGATTATTACCAGCAACGTATGCACCGATATTTATAAGGTCCTCGGCATCTTTATACACGGCAAGGAGTTCCAGTACCTCGTGGGCAATCTGCATGTGTGATTTATCAACAACGTCCGGCATAACCCTGCTCACGCTTTTTAGCACATCAACGGCAGGATAGTGGTTCCTTGCCGCAAGGTCTCTGGATAGGACAATGTGCCCGTCCACGATTGATCTCACTGCATCTGCTATAGGCTCGTTGAAATCATCCCCCTCAACGAGTACTGTATATATGCCGGTTATACTACCCTCTGAGGATGTATTCCCAGCCCTCTCCAGTAGCTTGGGCAGGCTGGCAAAGCATGAAGGAGTATACCCCTTTGTGGTGGGAGGCTCTCCTATGGAAAGGCCTATCTCCCTCTTTGCCATTGCAAACCTTGTTATGGAATCCATCATGAGGAGTACATCCTTTCCCTGGTC
>QMLJ01000176.1 GCA_003643935.1 Deltaproteobacteria bacterium
AGGGAAAGATGTCTCTATGAAACACGCCCTAAGACCATTACCGATAGACTTGAGATGCTTGAGAACACCCTGATTGAACATTGTATCACCGCTGAAAAACACACTCTTGCCGTTTTCCTCAACAATGAAGCTTAATGCACCTGGTATGTGATTTGCCTCTATGGCCTGCACATGGAGGCCTTGTATGTCCTGCACTACATTACCTATGGCCTTGAAGTTCAAGCGGTGCCCTTGCTCACCCGTCAATTCCTGCGCATCTGGCCAGATCAAACCATTAAACACATGTTCTTCCAGCGTATCTATCGTCCTCTGACTAGCCCATATACAAACGCTCCCGTTATTAGATGATAATATACTCTCAAGTATAAACGGAAGGTCCTTGATATGGTCTATATGAGAGTGGGTTAAGAGTATGTCCTTGATATTCAAGACATCCTTGTCTTCCATGATGGTAGCGGCAGAACCAGCATCTATGAGAAGGGAGCCATTAACCATTATACTCGTTGTATTAAACCCCTTCATCACAGAACCGCTACATCCAAGTATTTCTACCCTCATGGGAGGCCACCTGTTTTTATACTCTTTTCGTCATTGATGGACTTAATCTAAATACCTGTATATATTAAACGTGCTAATCCGTTAACTGTTAACTGTTAAAAGTAAGCCAGTGCTTTGCCTTTCAGCCTTTTTGGGTTTCGCTAAAGCTCAACCCGGTCTACAACCTGTTCTGCCAGTTGTCCATAGTAGAAAGGTATAAAGTACAAGGTTCAGTGTAAAAGAAAGCTACCCGACATGTGAAGCCATGTATCTCCACAATCCCCTGTTCCTCCCATTGTTTTTTGCCTCACGCCCAGGTGTGACACCTAAAACTTTGTGCATCTGTAACTTTGTGCCTATCTTTTAACTTTTCCGCCTCTGTACCTTTCCTGATACCTGACGCCAAGCCATCCCTTGCACCAGACCATGCGTCGCTTGCCTTTCATCCATGTCCCCAAGTCCCATTTCCTCGAGGAAAGACCTATAAAGTAAAAAAGATCCAGGTCTAACGTATGCACCTACTGTGTCTTTGAAATATCTCAGGAGCTCCAGGGCCCCTGTTGCCTTTGCCTTTATTTCTCCGTCCAGTAAAAACACGACTTCATCTGCGGCGTATAGGTCATCCAACTTGTGGGATATGTGGATTATGGTCTTGGATTGTTCTGTATTAAGAAATCTTAAAAACTCAAGCAACGTCGACTTGGCCTTTGAGTCCATCAATGATGTACCTTCATCAAGGATGATAATCTCAGCATCCATGGCTAATTGACCCGCAAAGGCAACTTGAGCAATCTGTCCACCAGAAAGTATAGTCACAAGGGATTTCCTGAGCTCGGGGCAGCCTGTGATTTTAAGCGATCTTTCGACCCTATCTAAGATCTGTTGGGCATCTAGACCCAGATTCTCGGGACCGAATGCAATGTCATCCTCGACCACAAGAGAGACGATCTGGTTTTCAGGGTTTGTAAGAACTAGTCCTACATTGTTACCAAAGGTCTCAACCGTACCTGTGGTTGGTCTTAAGATACCGGCCATGATATAGGCCAGCGTTGTCTTACCTGAACCGTTAGGTCCGACAACACCTAGATACGCCCCATGCCTGACGTTTAGGTCAATATTATTTAATGCTTGATAAGAGTTGTATGAGAAATTAACACCAGAGAGTTTTATTACAAAGGAGTCCTGATCTTTAGTCTCCGTGTTCAATACAGGCACTCCTCTTTGCTATTCTACCCACTCCATAATAACCGTTGTTGCACCATCCCCCTTTCGATTCGAATATCTTACAAACCTTGTATAGCCACCGTTCCTGTTAGTATACCTAGGCGCCAACTCTCTAAACAACTTATCAAGGGCAGCTCTGGATGTTAATACACGCATAGCCCTTCTCCTGGAGGCAAGGTCTGACTTTTTCCCCAGGGTTATCATCCTGTCAGCAAGCCTTCTCAGTTCTTTGGCCCTAGTAACCGTGGTAACTATCCTGTCGTTTATTATAAGGGATGTAACCAGGTTTCTCAGCATTGCCTTTTTATGATCGCTTGGTCTCCCGAGTTTTCTTCCAGATACTTGATGCTTCATTGTCTCACTCCAGCTCTACTTACTCTCTTCCTCTTCAAGTTCACGTCTTCTTGCCTCTATCTCCTCTATGGGAGGTAAGTCCGGCAATTTCATACCAATATGAAGGCCCATCTTTGCAAGTTTCTCTTTTATCTCTTCTAGAGACTTACGTCCAAAGTTCTTTGTCTTTAACAGCTCTGCCTCGCTCTTTTGCACGAGTTCATAGATGTATACCATCTTGGCGTTTTTCAGGCAGTTTGCAGAACGAACAGAGAGTTCTAACTCGTCAACAGTCCTGAACAGGTTCTTGTTCAATTCTGGCTCTTTCTGCTCTTCCTGCTGCGCCTCCACGCTACCTTCTTCAAAGTTTATAAATATATTCATGTACTCCTTTACAATCTTTGCTGCAAAGGCAAGTGCATCCTCGGGCTTGACAACACCGTTAGTCCAAATCTCCATTGAGAGTCTATCGTAATCGGTTCTCCTGCCAACTATCGTGGGCGTTACATGAAAGGAGACCCTCCTTACAGGGGAGAAAATAGCATCCATTGGTATCCATCCCTCACCCTCTATCTTTTCCTTGTTTATCTCGGCAGGGACATAGCCCCTACCCCACTCCACGAGCATTTCTATCTTGAATGTTGTATCACCTTCAATAGTTGCTATATGGACATCAGGATCTATCACGTCCACGTTACCGCCAGTGTCTATATCACCGGCCTTTACCTCTGAAGGACCCTTCTTGTCTATCTTAACTACCTGTGAACCACCGGAATGCATCCTAAGGTTTACCTTCTTGAGGTTAAGGATTATGTCGGTCACATCTTCCAGTATCCCCGGTATACTGGAGAACTCGTGAAGAACCCCTAGATTGTCATCAAACTTCACCCCTATGATTGCAGAACCATATATGGACGAAAGTAAAACCCTCCTGAGGGAGTTTCCTATGGTTACTCCGAATCCCCTCTCTAAAGGCTGAACATCAAACCTTCCATACTTGTCGGTATGAGTATCCTCAACTATATCCAGCCTATCAGGCCGTATAAGCTCTTTCCAGTTCTTCTCTATCATTGCTCAAGGCCCCTACTTGGAATAAAATTCTACTATAAGCGTCTCGTCTACCTCCATGGGTAGATCATCCCTCTCTGGCAACGTTTTCACCTTTCCCTTCATACCATCCTCATCCACTTCCAACCATTCAGGAATACCCCTCTGTCCAGCGTTTTCCAATGCAGTCTTGACAAATTCAAACTTCTTGCCTTTCTCGCGTACCTCTATTTGGTCACCTTCCTTAACCATGAATGAAGGTATATCTGTCTTCCTGCCGTTCACTGCGATGTGACCATGTCCAATCAACTGCCTTGCCTCTGACCTGGAGCTTGCGAACCCCATTCTGTACACTATATTATCAAGCCTCCTCTCAAGAAGCAGAAGGAGGTTTTCCCCTGTGATTCCCTTCTTTCTCTTGGCAATCTCATAGTAACGCTTAAACTGTGTCTCGGAAACACCATAATTGAAACGAACCTTTTGTTTCTCTCTTAATTGCACCCTGTATTCACTGATCCTTGCCCTGCGTTGTCCATGCTCCCCAGGACCATAATTTCTGCGGTCAAGTGCACACCTGTCCGTGAAACATCTCTCGCCTTTGAGAAACAGCTTCGTCCCTTCTCTTCTGCATATCTTACACCTGGGTCCAGTATATCTAGACAATTTATTCCTCCTCCTTTACTCAGACCCTTCTTCTTTTAGGTGGCCTGCATCCATTATGCGGTATGGGGGTGATGTCCCTTATTGCATTTATATGTATACCACTTGCATGTATGGCCCTCAACGCCGCTTCCCTGCCGCCACCAGGGCCTTTTACATATGCTGCAACGCTTTTCAAGCCGAATTCCTGTGCCTTTTTACATGCACTCTGCGCTGCAAGCTGTGCCGCAAAGGGCGTACCCTTCCTTGATCCCTTAAACCCCTGTGAACCAGCA